>WQSV01000036.1 GCA_009787685.1 Bacillota bacterium | reverse complement strand
GGGAAACGGTTCAAAAACGAATATTGCGCCCCTCCAACAATCCCAGAATACGACGTTATTATGACATGAGAAGTCTGCGGACTAAATGTCGCTATTCCCCAAAAAATTCTTATTTCATCTCCAATTTGAACCCTTGCTTGATGCCAATACTCTTTGTCTAAAATAGGCGTTGTCTCAATCACATCACCATGTTGATTATAGATTCTCCACTGAAACATTGGAAGTCCGCGAGAAACAAATATTTCAATCAAAACACACACGCTCTCTCTATTTTGGCAATATTCACAAAAAAAGCCACAATATTCACACCCTTCGCAATAATCGTATCCCACACAACAATCCTTGCAACCTTCGCATTCAGCACACAAATCAATTGCTGGCTCATATGGGCATTCAACACATTCGCAATACTTATCACAATACTGATTGCATTCACAAACGAAAATAGATTCATATGGAATCATTGTGAAGGTTAAATAAAAATCAATATCCCTTCCAATATCGGTTAAAGTCCACTGTGACAATGGATAGATCACGTCAAAGTAGTTGCTATCATTTCGATTTGATTTCTCTACTGATATTCTCATTACATAGTTTTCTGGCAAAGTTTCCCACGAAAAAACAACAAAATTAGAATGAACAAACGCTCCATTTTCTACTCTCTCTCCCATATCATTTTCCGCCACCACGACATGCCCACTCCAACTGACACTCGACGAAAAATGGCATGCGGGAAGAATAACAACTGACATAGCCATTATAAATGTTAAAACTATGATTGTGAATATTTTTTTATAATGTTTCATACTCGATTATATAATATCAAATTTTACGCAACTTGTCAAGCATCTTCAATGCTTTTGTCGGAGATTGCTATTAATTAGAAACATCCTCACAAAGGGGTCGAAGACCCTTGTCAACAGTCTTCGACTGGTTTGCCGGGTTCTGCGTGCATTTGCATTCAGCGTTAGGAGGGTCAAGACCCTTATCAATAATCTTCAATACTTTTGTAAAAAATTTATTTTACTAGAAATTCTTCAATAGAAAGGTCGAAGACCCTCAAGTGCTTATTGATTGACAACATTAATTAATTTACCCATATAAAACAAAAAATCACAGATTTAAGAAAGTTAAATCTGTGATTTTAAATTTTTTTTGATATCTAACAACTCTCCATTTGGCTGGACACTGCACTTAAAGACAGACCGAACACTGGTTGAGAACAAGAGCTACTCTCGTTTTTTAAGCTATTTCTTTTTCATTCTCTTCTTCAATTTTTAAGTCTGGTTGTTTTTTCTCTTTTAAATCTTTTGCAATTTTTTTGATTATCGGCTGGTGCTTTTCCAAAATACATTCTGGAGTGACGATTATTTTTCCAATTGACTTATCGCTTGGCGCTTTATACATTATCTCAAGCATAGCGTCTTCCATTATTGTTCTCAACCCTCTTGCACCAGTTTTCAATGCTATTGCTTTTTCGGCAATAGCGTCAACTGCTTTTGAGTCAAATTCCAACTCTATTCCATCCATTTTGAGAAGAAGTTCATATTGCTTTGTTATTGCATCTTTTGGCTTTGTCAAAATTTGTTTCAATGCGTCCTTGTCGAGTGCTGAAAGCGTCACAACAACTGGAACACGTCCAATGAACTCTGGAATAAGACCATATTTAACAAGGTCTTGTGGCTGGACATCTTCAAGTGACTTTTTGAGTTGCTCTTCTTTTGTCAAAACTGTTCCACCAAAACCGAGGCTTGCACTCTCATCACGAACTTGAATTATTTTGTCCAATCCAACGAAAGCTCCACCGAAAATGAACAAAATGTTTGTTGTGTCAACGTTAATACATTCCTGTTGAGGGTGCTTTCTTCCGCCAGTTGGAGGAACTGATGCAATGGTGCTTTCCATTATTTTGAGAAGACACTGTTGAACACCTTCGCCAGAAACATCGCGAGTGATGCTCATGTTCTCACCTTTTCTTGCTATTTTGTCTATTTCGTCGACGTATATAATGCCTTTTTGTGCTTTCGCAACATCAAAATTTGCGCTTTGCAAAAGTTTCAACAAAATATTCTCAACATCTTCGCCAACATAGCCCGCTTCTGTTAATGTTGTTGCATCTGCTATTGCAAAAGGAACATCAAGAACTTTTGAAAGCGTTTGGGCAAGAAGTGTTTTTCCACTTCCAGTCGGCCCGAGCATCAAAATATTACTTTTTTTAAGTTCAACCTCATTGTCATCTTTGTCTTTTTTGCTTTTTGATTTTTGAGTCAAATTATGGTTGACTCTTTTGTAATGATTATAGACCGCAACAGACAAAACTCTTTTTGCTTGGTCTTGCCCAACAATAAAATCGTCAAGAACTTTTTTAATTTCTTCTGGACACGGCAATTTCACTAGTTCAAGTTCGTTGCTCTGCTCTTGCTCTTCAATCATCATGTCGTTGCAAATTCCAACGCAAACATCACAAATAAAAACATCCTCTGGTCCTGTGACAAGATGTTTTGTTTGTGATTTTAGTTTGTCGCAAAAACTGCATTTTGGTTCGTTTGAATTATTATTATTTTTGTTTGCCAAATCTAGTCGCCTCTCTGTTTTTTTAGTAGTGCGGGCGACAAAATACCACCCCCTACTACTTTGAAATTTGTTATTATTATTTTTGTTTCTTACTTTCTGCGAGAATAGACTTTGTCGATTAGTCCATACTTCAACGCTTCGTCTGCTGTCATGTAATAGTCACGGTCAACATCTCTTTCGATGCGCTCCATTGGTTGCCCAGTGTTTTCCGACAAGATTTTGTTCAATTTTTTTCTGATTCTTGCAATGCGTTCAGCAGCAATAATCATATCAGATGCTTGACCCATTGAGCCACCAGATGGCTGGTGAATCATTATTTCACTGTTTGGAAGAGCAAAACGTTTGCCTTTTGCACCCGCCGAAAGAAGGAAAGCACCCATTGACGCAGCCATTCCAACGCAAATAGTGTTGACGTCGCATTTGATATAGTTCATTGTGTCATAGATTCCCATTCCAGCAGTGACTGAACCTCCCGGAGAATTTATATAAAGACTTATGTCTTTTTCTGGATCTTTTCCTTCCAAATGGAGCAATTGAGCAATGACTAGGTCAGCGCTATAGTCGTTGACTTCTCCCGTTAAGAAAATTATTCTGTCTTCAAGTAGTCTTGAATAAATGTCATATGACCTCTCACCTTTACTAGTGTGTTCAATAACAATAGGAACGAGTGCGTCAGTTATAAAATTGTTTCTGTGCATTATTAAATTGTCTCCTTAATTGGCTTGTCTTAGTCCTCTTTTTTTGCTTTTGGTTTTGCTGATGTTTTTGGAGCAGTTTTTGCAGGTTCTTTTTTTTCTGCTTTTTTTTCAGTTGATGCTTCTTTCACTGCACTTTTTTTGTATTCAATTGTGTTTTCTTTTTTTAAGAAACCGAACAATTTTTTAACAAGAACTTCAGAATTAAGTTGCATAAATCTGTCCCTTGGCATTCTTTTGAGATAATCTTCAGCACTCTGCCTTGCTTTCGCTGCTTCATCTGCAACAAGCTCTTCCATGTCTTTTAGCTCAGCTTGAAGTTTTTCTGCTTTGACGATATCTTGAAGAACAAGTCTTGTTTTGACTGCTTTTTCAGCTTCTGGTCTTCTTTCTTTTTTGAAGTCTTCCGCCGAGGTTTGCATAGCATTGAGATAGTCTTCAAGCTTCATTCCGCCATACATATATTTTAATCTTCCAGCAAACTCGTCAAGCATTCCTTGCGCTTCGTCTTCAATCATGACTTCTGGAATGTCAACTGTCGTTGCATTGACAATAGCATCAATTAGTTTTGTTTCAGTTTCAGTCTCACCTCTTCTTCTGAAGTTTTCTTCAAGTTTCGCCTTCAAATCCTTTTTAAATTCCTCAACAGTTTCAAATGGAGCAACATCTTTAATGAATTCATCATTAAACTCTGGAAGTTCTTTAACTTCAATACCATTGACAGTAACAGTGAAAACTGCATCTTTTCCTTTTAACTCTTCAGAGTGATACTCATCTGGAAATTTGACCTTGATATCAAGAGTTTGACCAATCTCAGCCCCAACGAGTCCATCTTCAAATCCCGGAATAAAAGTGTTTGAGCCAATTGCAAGAGTTTGCTTTTCAGCAGTTCCTCCATCAAAAATTTTACCGTTAACTTTTCCAGAATAATCAATGTTGAGAATGTCGCCATCTTGAACTTTGCGGTCAGTGACAGCAACTTTTCTTGCCGCACGTTCACGAAGTGTGGTGATTTCTTTCTCCATATCTTTTTCACTAACAGTATATGATGAACCTTTGATAGTTAAACCCTTGTATTGACCTAATTTTAATTCCGGTCTTGTCACAACTTTGACACTAAACTTCAACTCTTCTTTTTCATTTGCAGGAAGAGTTTCAACATCGACTTTTGGCTCATCGACTGGAATAATCTGGTCATTTTCATTTAATGCTTTTGCATAGCTTTCTGAAATACAAATATTGATTGCTTCATCAAAAAACACTCCAACACCATAGTAGTTCTCGATTACTTTGCGTGGAAGTTTGCCTTTTCTAAAACCGGGAATTGAATACTTTTTCTTTTCTTTTTCATATGCATTATTGACTGCATTTTCCCATTCAGCATGTGTCAGAGTGAATTTAAAGTGTGCTTCGCCCTTTTTTTTCTCTAGTGTGTAGTTCATTTTTGTTTTTTGTCTCCTAGTAGGTTTTTATTGCCAACACTAATTTTAGCACTTTAAGAAAATACTGTCAACTCTCTTGACTAACTTTTCCAAAAAGAGTAAAATATTATTATGCCATTTGATGCATTAAATTTGAAATATTTGACGAATGAGATGGACACTCTTTTGAAAAATGGTCGGATTGACAAAATTGTCATGCCGACTTTTGATAGTGTCGTTTTTTCAATTCGTGCAAACAATAAAAACCAAACACTCTATATTTCAGTGAACCCATCGTCACCAAGAATTCATTTGACAAGTCAAAAGTTCACTGCACTTGAAAAGCCACCCTCTTACTTAATGCATTTGAGAAAATATTTGACTTATGCAAGGGTTTTGAATGTTCGACAACTTGAGTTTGAAAGGGTGATTTTTTTTGATTTGGATGCAAAAGATGACCTTGGAAATATTGAAAAGATGACCCTTATTGTGGAACTAATGGGCAAGAATTCTAATCTTATTTTGTCAAAATTAGACGGAACGGTGACTGACACTTTGAAGAAAAATAGCCTTGACTTGAATGCGAAAAGAGTCCTGTTTTCAGGTTCAATCTATGCCCCACCTCCACCACAAGACAAGCTTGGCATAAAGTGTTCAAAAGAAGTTTCAAGCGTTTTAGGAGCATTTGAAGGCGGAAATTTGACGAATTTTGTCTTAACCAACTTTCTTGGGCTTGCAAAAAGCAGTGTCGAGGACGCAACTTTTCGTGCATTTGGAACAATAAAAATTGAGAATTTGTGTCATAAAACACGAGAAAGGTTTGCGACTGAGCTTATTGGAATGTATGACATAAGAACATTTTCTCCTTGCGTTAAAACCGTTGAAAACAAAGCAATTGACTTTTTTTATCGAAATTATTTGCATGTTTCGGGAGATAGAAAAGAATGTGAGACCTTATCAGATGCGATTGAATTCTATTTTTCGACTGGTGAAAAAATATCAACTCTCTCAAAAGAAAAAAATCGTGTGACGTTGTCGATTGAATCCGCAACAAAAAAAGAAAAAAAACGACTTGATGAAATAATCAACAAGATGCTTGCATGTGAAAATTTTGAAGAAGACAAAATCAAAGGCGACTTATTGCTGTCCAATCTTCATTTGATCAAGAAAAACGACAAATCAATTAGTGTTCAAAACTACTATTCAGAAAGCCTTGATAGCATAGTAATTGAACTTGATCCAACCAAAACACCGCAAGTCGTTGCTCAAAAATTCTTCAAAACCTATCACAAAAAGAAAAAAACAATTGATGCAAACAAAGTATTCAAAGAACGCTCTCAAAATAATCTTGAACATTTTGAATACCTTCTCTCTTGCGTTAACAACGCAACTTGTGAAAAAGAATTAAATGAAATTTCGTCTGAACTAGATTCAGTTGTTGGAAAAAGAAAAAATCAAAACAAAGATAAAATCGGAAAAGGAAAACCGAACAAAAATAAAAAAGAAGTTTCCGTGTCCGCTCCAATCTTAATTGAATTCATGTCCCACACAATAAAAATCGGCAAAAACAATGCTCAAAATGATGCCCTTTTCAAATCAGCAAAACCCAATGATATATGGCTTCATGTCAAAGGCAACTTTGGCTCTCACGTCATCATTGAGAACAAAACGACTGACTTTCCTCCAGATGAAGTCATCGTTCGCGGTGCTGAACTTGCAGCGTTCTATTCAAAAGAAAAAGCAAGTGGAAAAACAAACGTGGACTACACTTTCATAAAAAATGTCAAAAAATTAAAAGATGGTGGGCTTGGGAAAGTCACCCTGACAACATTCTATACCTTGCTTGCAGAGCCAAAAGGCGTTGAATAAAACAACTAATTGTGAACCAAATCTTCCATCATATCATAATATAAGTTTGAAGTGAAAACACGCTTCAAGGAGTGAACTACATATTATGACAATCAATGAATTAGCTGCAATACTAGCAAGAAACAATTCCGACGAGCAAAGTGCAATTGAAGGATATTGCAAAATCTTAAACATTCCAAATTTGCCACAAGAACTCTATGATGATATTAGAGAAATTATGTCAGATGAAATGAATCACTCAATGAAGCTAAGTGCTTGGGTCACTCATTTGACTGGAGTTGTTCCAAACAAAACTTAATTGCACTTTCAAAAAAAATTACAAGCAAAAAACATTTCATTGCTTGTAATTTTTTTATTATTTCTAATATTTCTAGAATTCTTTTCTTTTATAGATTTGATTTGAAATTAAAGTTGAAATCCACATAAGCAAGAAACCCGTAATGATTAATCCACCACTGAATCCAAGAAGAACAAAACCTCTTTCTCTTGGCGGCAAGCTAAAAGCACCGCTGATTCGATGAATAAGCATAGCAAACACTGTTTCCATGTTGCTGTCCATTCCCATAAAAAAATAGATTGAAAACAGAATCAGAACAATCATCATTGGAGCAATTGTTGCAATGTTTGATGATTTGAATTTGAAAAAAAGTGGGTATTGCACTGCCACTACTAGTGCTGAGATGCAGAACATCATTGCTGTCACGAAAAATAACTTCACAATGACACTTCCCCCAAGAATATAATTTTCCATGTAGTTAAGCCAAATATGCTCACTAAACACTGAAACCATAAACCATGAAAGAAAGAATATCACAATAGCAGTTACTAAAAGAACAAAAAATGCGATTAGATACCTTGAAGTTAAAACTGTTTTTCTCTTTGCCAAAGTTGATTGCAAAGCGTCAATATTGTTTTTGTCGATTTTAATAAATGAAAAAGACACTATTATTGTTGCGATAAGCATTGAAGAAAATATCAAAAACACAGGATTTCTGAAAGCAATAAAAACAGTAATAACAACAACAAACATTATCAGTGCTATTTTCCAACTTGACTTCAAAAGTCTTAAATCAAATTTTAGACAAGCCATTAATTTATTCATTTTCATTTCCTCCTAGTTTAAATCTTGTGACTATGTCATCAAGAGTGGATTTTTCGATTAAACATGTTTTTTTGAATTCACTTGAACACTCCACTTCAATGATTCCATCAAAACCAACTTCATTTTCATTATATCCCATAATTAGACTTTTTTGGTTTTGTTTTAAGTCCTTTACTTTTCCTTTAATCAAAACAAATCTTTCTAAAAGTTTGTCTTTTGTGTTGGAATATAATATTTTACCATTATTAATAAGCGTGATATAGTCCGCAATTTTTTCTAAGTCCGCAGTAATATGGGTTGAAAACAAAATGGATTTTTCCTCGTTTATTATAAAAGTTTGCAATATCTCAATGATTTGCGCTCTTGATTCAGCATCTAGTCCAGTTGTTATTTCATCCAAAATAAGCAAATCTGGATCATGAGCAAGAGCACAAGCAAACATAAATTTCATCTTCATTCCACGTGAAAGATCTTTTATTTTCTTTTTTTCGTCTAGTGAAAACCTTAAAAGTAGTTCCTTAAACTTCAATGAGTCCCATTTTGAATAAAATGGTTTTAGTGCTTTTTCAGTTTCAAATAATGTCCAATCTTCAACATAGTTTGATGAATCCATGACAATTCCTATTCGATCTCTTTTCGTTGAGTTGTTTTCAATAATATTTTTTCCAAAAACTTCAATCGACCCGCTATCTAATTTTAACATATTCAAAATTAATTTTATTATTGATGTTTTTCCCGCCCCATTTGAACCAATAAAACCCATGATATAACCCTTTGGCAAATAGAATGAAACATCTTCAATTGAAAAGTCTTTAAATTTTTTGCTCACATGTTTTAGCTCAAGAATAATTTCTTTCATTACTTTTCACCTCCTTTATCATTTTCTTCAAGCAAAATATTTATAATTTCTCTAAATTCGTCATTTGATAGCTTTATCATTTTTGAAGAATTTATTGCAATGGAAATATGCTCTTCAATTTCCTTTAATTTCTGCTCACGAATATATTCACTGTTCCTTTGTGAAACAAAACAGCCTTTTCCTTGAACCGAATAGATGAACCCTTCAACTTCAAGGTCTTTATAGGCGCGCGTTGTTGTTATGACACTAATTTTCAAATTAAGTGCAAGCTGCCGAATAGAAGGAAGCATTTCCCCTTCCAAAATCTCTCCATTCAAAATTGCAGATTTCACTTGCTCTTTTATCTGCTCATAAATTGGAATACTTGAAGAATTTGATATTAAAATTTCCATGCAATTACCTCACTGTATATATTAATATATTATCATTATATACACACATATACACTTTGTCAACTATTTTTGCAGAGTTTTTTAATTTTTTTTAAATTTTTTCAAACAAAAAAAAGCCCTCACATTTTGGTGAAAGCTTTTTAACGTTTTTTGCAAAAACAAATTATGACTGCATTATTTCTTTTAGAGGAACTTTTGAAATTCTCCACCGATAAAGGAACATTAGAGATTCAAAAAACAGAATAAATGTTGGGAGAACGATGATGAAGCCTATCCAGTGGAATGACACTCCACCGTCTAGTTCATAGATTCCAGCAACAACCATTGTTATCATGAATTGAAAAGCTGTTCCAATTGCAAATCCGACATAGGTCACTATGCGGTAACCACCGAACATTGCTTTTGAAATTTCTCTCTCACTATAGCCATACGCTTTCAAAATAGCTAAATGTTTTCGATTTTTTGCCATGATGAAGTTCAACGACAAAAGCATTGGAACAACCCCTAGAACAAGCCCCATAACAACAAAAATCATGGCCATAGTCACGTCTTGTGAAACTTGTTGCATTGAAAACGCCATTTGAATTTGTGCCCCAAATCCAAATCCAGAAAGAGCCATAAAAAATATCAGTGCAATGCTTGAAAACAACATATTGCGTCTTAGTTCTTTGATGAACGGTCTATCGCTGTTTTTGCTTTGGAGCTTTTGGTTCAACTTGCTTGGTTTTGTTTTTTTCGCACCAGTTATTAACTCAAGAGGTCTTTTTTTCAATTTAAACTTTGCATAGAAAATAGAAAGAAGCGTGAAAAGAACTGTTGGCATGACAACCATTATTAGTAATGTTTGATAATTGAATCCGAACGAGAGGCGAACTGGCAAATATCCCCCACCGTCAATCATGTCATAAAACAATGGAGAGAGTGCAAATGCGAGCAAGTAGCCCAAGCCTGCTCCAATGAGAACTGCAATTCCGAATTTTGCAAACCTAAGTGCAAGTCTGTTTTCCGAATAGCCAAGCGCTTTTAGAACTCCTAACTCAGCACTACTTTCATTGATGAATTGCGAGATAGAGAAAAGCAAGACTACTGCTGAAACTGCAGCTAACGAAGTTGCTGAAGAATAAATGACCATTTGAGCCATTTCCAACTGCATTCGAAAAGCTGTTTCTTGCATTTCGTTGTAGAGAAGATGTTCAATACCCCTCATGTCAAAGATGTAGTTCACAAAAATAGTCAAAATAACGACTGATGCTGTGGTTATTATCATTAGACTAAAGAGTTTTAATATTGATTTTATTCCTATCATTTTTTTATCACCACCTTATTTCACTTAACGGAAGC
>WQSV01000035.1 GCA_009787685.1 Bacillota bacterium | reverse complement strand
GATAATTTCTTTCATTGTTGTGCCAATATATTTCGCCGCACTTCCAAAACCCGGAGTGTGGTCAATCTCAGCAAGATCGTTATCAATTGTTTTTGGAACGCCCATAAAACGAATTTTGCTTCCAATTTTCGCAGCATATCCCGACAATTTTTGTATTGAGTCCATTGAATCGTTTCCACCAATATACAAAAAGATTTCAATATCAAGTTTTTTCAAAATTTCGAAGACTTTTTTATAAACCGCTTCATCTTTTTCAACTGACGGCATGCAATATCTGCATGACCCAAGATAAGCCGACGGAGTTCTCTTGAGGAGTTCAATGTCCATTTCTGACTTGACATGCTCGCTCATGTTAACATATCTTCCGTTAAGCAAACCCTCAATGCCATGAACCATGCCATAGACATTTTTTGCACCAAGTTCTTTTGCGGTTTTGAAAACACCGGCAAGAGACGCGTTAATTACTGCAGTCGGTCCTCCCGACTGCCCTACAATAATATTTCCAATTTTCATAATGAAGCTATTTTATCATAATTCGACATCAAAATCAACAATTTTTCACTGATTTAAATATTTTTTTGATTTTTTGTTGTTAAATTAATTTTCTAACCTCATCCATAATCTTCATAACTTGTTGGCTATCTGCAAGTGGCATAATATTGCTATCAATCTTGCCATTTTTCAAAAGACCCAGAAAGTGGTTAATTTGATAAACGAATCCATTTATTTTTTCGAATTCAAAAAACTCTTTTGAACCATTTAAATATTGAATTTCGAATGAAGTTGCTTTGAAAAATTCCGAAATAGTGACAACCCCATATTCGCAAATTATTTTGAATTTTGTGTTTTCTTTCTCTGCAATAAAAGACGATTTCAAACTTGCAACAGCAGCGTCGTATTTCAAAATCGCTTCCATATCAACATCAACTCCTCGACACATTATTATTTTCGCATCAACGCTTTTCGGAACTCCCAAAAGATGATGAGTCAATGATATTGGATAGACGCCAATGTCCAAAACACAACCTCCGCCAAGTTCTTTTTTGAAAATTCGCGTCTCTTCAAAACCTTTTGCATTTGTGGAAAATGCGCCCTCAACTGACTTAATCTGCCCTAGTTTTCCACTCGCAACAATCTCTTTTGCTTTTTTGATTGACGGCAAAAACCTTGTCCACATCGCTTCCATTAGTAGTGTTTTGTTTTTTTTCGATGTTGAAATCATCTTTTTTGCTTCATTTTCATTCAAACACAACGATTTTTCGCAAAGAACTGGTATTTTGTTTTTCAACAGATTCATTGAAATTTCTGCATGCAAATGCATATTAGTTCCAACATAGACCGCATCAATATTTTTTGCACGATACAGTTCCTCATAAGTGCATGCATGCGTAATACCATGTGTTTTAGCAAATTCCTGTGCCCTCTTAATATCACTTGAAGCAGCCAAAACGACTTCAATATCATCAATCATATTGCAAGCATCCAAAAAAACACTCTGGATTCTTCCCAGACCAACAATCGCAAATTTAATTTTTTCTTTTTTTGTGTTGACCGATTTCATATAGTTCTATCATAAACTGTTTTGTCGAATTTTGCAAGCAAAAAATCATTCAAAAAATTGTCTCGTTTTTTGAACAAATTGTCTCGTTTAAATGCTTGCTTTATTTTTTTCTTTTTGTTAAAATTGGGATATTAATAAAACACTAGGAGGCAAAAACAAATATGAAAATCAAACCTTTGTTTGATAGAGTCGTTGTAAAAAGCATTGACTCTGAGGAAAAAACGAAAAGTGGAATCGTTCTTCTGGCAAAAGACCAAGAAAAACCACAGATGGCAAAAGTTATTGCTGTTGGTCCCGGCGGAAACATCGATGGAAAAGATGTGACTATGCAAGTTAAAGTGAACGACAAAATTCTTTTTTCAAAATACGCTGGTTCAGAATTCAAAATTGATGGTGATGAAGTCACAATTTTGAGACAAAACGACATACTCGCAATTGTTGAGTAATTTTCAAGTAAATAGTGAATAGTGGATAGTGAATAATGTCGATTGAATTTGATAAAAAAATAATTCGCCAAACGCTATTAACTATTAGTTATTCACTAAATTAATATTAAAATTTTTAAGGAGAACACACACAAATATTATGGCAAAAATGATACTAACTGGAATTGAGGCGAGAAAAGCCTTGGAAGCGGGAGTCAACACTGTTGCTGACACTGTCAAAATCACTCTTGGACCAAAAGGTCGAAATGTCGTTTTGGGAAAAAAGTATGGAACTCCCCTTGTTACTAACGACGGCGTGACAATTGCGAAAGAAATCGAAATCGAAGATGCTTTCGAAAATACTGGCGCTCAAATTCTCAAAGAAGTTTGCACAAAAACTAATGACGTTGCAGGTGATGGAACAACTACTTCTGCCGTTCTTGCTCAAGCAATCATTCAAGAAGGACTCAAAAATCTTGCTTCTGGCGCAAATCCAATAGTTTTAAGAAAAGGAATCGCGTCAAGTGCTGACGTTGTTGTTGAACACCTCAAAAGCATCTCAAAACCTGTTGAAGGCAAGATTGCAATCGGTCAAGTCGCTTCAAACTCTGCAGGCGATGAAAATGTTGGAAAACTAATCAGTGAAGCAATGGAAAAAGTTGGCAAAGATGGCATTATTACTGTTGAAGAATCGAAAACAATGGAAACAGACCTTAATTTTGTTGAGGGAATGCAGTTTGACAGAGGCTATGCATCAGCCTATATGGTCACTGATCCAGACAAAATGGAAGCAATCCTTGACAATCCTGTCATTTTAATCACTGACAAAAAAATCACTAACATTCAAGAAATCCTGCCAATACTCGAACAAGTTGTTCAAAATAGTGCAAAACTACTTATTATTGCAGATGATTTCGAATCAGAAGCTCTTGCAACTATTGTTGTCAACAAACTTCGAGGCGCATTCAACTGCGTTGCTGTCAAAGCTCCGGGATTCGGCGATAGAAGAAAAGAAATGCTCAAAGATATCGCGATTTTAACAGGTGGCGAGGTTGTTTCTGAAGAAACTGGTGTTGAATTCAAAGATGTCAAGTTGAACATGCTAGGACGCGCGAAACAAGTCAAAGTTGACAAAGATAACACTATCATTGTCGAAGGTGGTGGCTCCCCAGCAAACATCAAAGCAAGAATCAAGTCTATCAAAGCTCAAGTTGACAACACAACTTCGGACTATGACAAAGAAAAACTTCAAGAAAGACTTGCGAAACTCTCTGGCGGAGTTGCTGTCATTAACGTTGGCGCTGCAACAGAAGTTGAAATGAAAGAAAAGAAACTCCGAATTGAAGACGCTCTCGCTGCTACAAAAGCAGCGGTTGAAGAAGGAATCGTCCCGGGTGGAGGAACTGCTCTTCTCTCGGCTATCCCATCGCTCAAAAAACACATTGAAACACTAACAGGTGATGAAAGAACTGGCGCTAACATTGTTTTGAAATCTCTTGAAGCACCAATTCGCCAAATCGCCCACAATGCAGGGGTTGACGGCGGTGTTGTTGTCAACAATATTCTTGCAAACAACAAAAAAGTCGGATATGGATACGACGCACTAAAAGATGAATACTCTGACCTCGTCGCACGCGGAATCATCGACCCGACAAAAGTTTGCAGATCAGCTCTTCAAAACGCAACAAGCGTCGCATCAACTCTTTTGACAACTGAAAGCGTAGTCGTTGACAAACCAGAACCAGAACAACCAATGCCACAAGGTGGTGGCGGAATGGGTGGAATGTATTAAAAGATTTTTTATGGATTTTTCACGGAGAATAAAATAAATTAAAATTGTCGGCAAAACTGTCGACAATTTTAATTTATTTTATTCTACTACTTTTGACACTAACATAGACAAATAAACCATTCAATTATATCTACTTCAACTCAATTAAAAGATAACGCTGTAGTAAAATATATTAAATATCTGGGTGGAGTTATATTCTCAAAAGATTTAATAGACAATGGTCTTCGACCCCTCTGTCGGGGAATTACTAGTCAAAAAATTTCTCACAAAAAGTATTGATGATACTTAACAAGGGTCTTTGGCCCTTTTGGCGCTGAATGCGAATACAAGCAGAATCCGACAAACCAGTCGAAGACTGTTGTCAAGCATCTTTGATGCCTTTGTTGAGATTATTTCATGTAGTAGCAGTTTCCAACAAAACTGTTGAAAACAGTTGACAAGGGTCTTCGACCCTCTTGACGCTGAATGCAAATGCACGCAGAGCCCGACAAACCAGCCAAAGACTATTACAAGGGTCTTCAATACTTTTGATGAGCAATACTAGTTTAAGAAATAACCTTCAAGAGAGCCAAAGACCCTTGTCAAGGGTCTTTGGCTCTCTTGACGCTGAATGCGAACAAGCAAAATCCGATAAAGCAATCGAAGACTGTTGTCAAGCATCTTTGATGCCTTTGTTGGGATTATTTCATGCAGTAGCAGTTTCCAACAAAACTGTTGAAAACAGTTGACAAGGGCTTTCAGCCCATTTGTGAGAGATTGCTATTACTAAAAATTCTCCGACAAAAGCATCAAAGATGCTTGACAAGGGTCTTCGACCCTCTTGACGCTGAATGCGAATACAAGCAGAACCCGACAAAGCAGTCGAAGACTGTTGACAAGGGGTCTTCGACCCGTTTGATGCTGAATGCGAATGCAAGCAAAATCCGACAAAGCAGTCGGAGACTGTTGACAAGGGCTTTCAGCCCCTCTGTTGGGGATTTCTAGTAATAGCAATCTCCGACAAGAGTATTGAAGATGCTTGCCAAATATCCTAATATAACGAAAATAACCATAATAACCATAGACAAAAAATATCACCAGTAGACTTCAATGACCTTCCTCCAGAAGATGCATTATCAATAATACTTCAATAAAAAAAGTGTGCGACTTCACTCAAAGCTCGCACACTTTTTATTTATTTTTACTCTTCACTATCTACTCGTCTTTTTGTGTTTGCACCATGTTGACTCATTGCAGTTTGGGCATTTTAGTTTTCGGCTTGTTATCTTTTGCTTTCCTTTTATGTAGTCACCCATTCTTGGAACGAATCTGTGTTTGCATTTTTGACACTCAAAAAAACCTCTAACTCTGTCCAAAATAAACACAACAACTATCAACGCATCAGCAACCGCAGTTCCTAATGCAGGTGTTAATATTGTTATCCAAAGTGGCGCATTATTAGCAATAAAATATCCCATTAACAACAATGAACTAACAAAAACAAACACTCCAGCAATTGCAATAACGAGTGTGACCCAACTTTTTCTTGCATAATCTTCTCTCTCACGCAAAAGTTCTATTGCGACATTCTCTGCTTTCTTTTCTTTCTCTTCGCTCACCATGCACTCACCGCTCAACAACTCATTGAGCGTTACTCCAAGCATTTCGCAAAGCGACTGCATAACTGCAACATCTGGAAGACTTTTTCCTCTCTCCCACTTTGAAACCGCCCTGTCAGTCAAATATAATTTTTTAGCAACTTCAATTTGAGTCAAACCTTTTTCTTTTCTCTTGTCCGCTATGAATGCACCAACTTTGATTAAATCCATTTTTTTTTACCTCCTTTTGTTGTTTTTATTTTAACACACTAGGAAAATTAACTCAACAAAATTTTCTCTAAAAAACAACAATCATAACCCAACCGTTGGTTGAGCCAAAAAAAATCAACTATCACAACAAGAAAACCAAGCATATAATATTAGAATGCTAAATTGCTTAAAATTGTGCGACATTACTGAATGCGACCTTTTGGCGCTCAACACCCTCATCACAAAGGAAATAATGAAATCAATCAAGGATGCCGACACCCTCAACATGATTGGCGATCTACTCTCTTCAATCGGAGCAAATTTATTAATGGCATCAAACCAGCGAAGCAAGTGTCAGAATAAGAGCAACATTAATTCAAATAACAATGCAAATAGCTCCAGTTCTAATTAAAAATATGATACTACAGTGCTAGCAACCAATTTTCGTCCCCTTGTGCATCAAAAGGCACAATCCAGATTGCTCGCTTTCTACTAACTTAATTTAGGTGTGCTATACATCCTTTGCAGTTTTGCCTCCATCTCTAGAGAACTGGAGCCAGATGTGGGAGGGCGAACAGTTGGTCTCCCGATTGGTTCTATCCTTTTCAAAAAATATTCACCACCGCCGCCTTCATTTAAACGACAAGATATTGTCCCAACATTGTGACAAACTCGGTTTATTTGTAGGGAGGGTATTTTATCGCCCGAATAATTTTATCCTTATTATTGCATTATTATTGCATTCATGTTCCATTTTAAAAGGAGAAAGTGTGTAGATTATAAATGAATCTACACACTTTCTTTTTTTAGCAAGACTTGATTTTGTTGCACAATTTTTTTTAATTACAAGCCTTGCTACCTTTTATGAGAGACTGCTAAAAGAAAAACAATGCTTTGTTGTGGAAAAAAGTTCTCCACTGCTTCACGCTCAAATCGTGTCTTGTAATAATATAATGTGTGAAATAATAAATTATATACACTCATTCACACAAAAAATACAATTTTCATTAAAAAATTGAAACTATTAAAATTTTTTGACATAATTTGTCAAAAAAATGCGTAAATATGTCTAAATTGTTAATTTTTATTAACAATTTTAAAAATATTCTGTAAAAATTGTTGACAGATCTTATATAATATGTTAATATATTGTTAACAAACAATGAACGAGAGGTCAAAAACAAATGCTAAAACAAGTTGAACAAACTTTGAAACAAGTCAATAACGTTTTGAGAAAATCTTCAAAAACTATTCGAATCGAAGAAAGAAACGCTCTCATTCGATATGTTGAAGAAAGAAATCCTCAATCACACTATCGCCGTGCAAATTAACAAGATTGAAATAAAAAAATCAGCTTTGCACTCACCCACTTTTAAGTCATTTTTCTTCCTTCTTTTGTGCCAATGCGAATTGCTAGTCAATATTATTGAGAAAAAGCAATTCGCGAGTGGCACGCTTTCAAACCGTCATTTTCTCTTCTCCATATCTTTATAACCGTGTCCTTGTTCGGACTGATGGCAATATGATTGTCATCAGTTCGCCCGCGACACACATTGGACAAGAGTTTAAAAATATATTTTTCAATTCGTCATTTTCTTCTCTCTTGTGTCTTGCGAGTCATCTGACAATATTATTTGTCCACTGACTCGCAAGCAACACACTTTAATTTAGTTCATTTTCATTTTCTCCCCCTTATATTAAAATGCCATCGCAACTCCTAGCGATGGCATTTTTTCGTTTTGTCAGTGTCATTAAAAAACCAATAACCAATAAGCACATTTTTGAATTTCTTGACAATTGCTTGTGATTATGACTACTGCAATTCTCAGAATAGGAACGACTAATTTGATTTTTTGTTGTTCACTCAATCTCGTGAATTAGGTTTTCTACTTTTTCTTTTTATTTGTAATTATCTGGCAAATCATTTTCAAAAAGAACTGTCTTCTTTTCTCCATCAATTTGCTTGAGATATTCCATTGCTTCATCAAGCGATGCGACAAGGTTAATATTTTTTTCGCTGAAAGAAACATCCCCATTACCTTCTTCAATCGCTTTGAGAATGCCCTCTTTGATTGTTTCTCCGCTTGAACCAACTAGTATTGCGATATCTGCGTGTTTTGCAATATCTTTTCCCAGTTCAATATGAGCAATTTCCATGTCTTGCCCAAGCTCAACGAACCCGGGGGTTATTATTACTTTCAGTCCCTCAAACGATGCAAGAACCTCTAGCGCTCTCTTTGCCCCTTCTGGATTTGAGTTGTAGGCATTGTCAATAATGGTCATGTGGGGAGCTTTGATTAATTCAAGTCGATGTGGAGTTGGCTCAAGCTCTTCACAAGCATTCTTAATATCTTCAAGAGACACTCCAAGCTTTTTCGCCATCGCAGCACACATTAATAGCATGCTTGGAATATGTTTTCCAAGCAGTTTTGTCGTGATTGAAACCATTTCATCATCAATCACCATATCAAAAACAGTTCCGTCACTTGTCACTCTTTCATTTTCTACTCTTGCATTTTCACTCTGAATAATAATTTTGTCAGTGTGGCATTTTTCATAGGCTTTTTGAAGCCTGTCACTACCCTCAAGAAAAACCGCAAACCCATCATTTGGAAGCGATGCAATCAACTCATATTTTGTTTTAAAAATACCATCAAGCGTTTTCATTGTGTCGAGATGCTGATTGGCAATTGCTGTTAGTATTGCGTATTTTGGCTCAACTATTTTACAAAGAGCGGCGATATCACCATGAAACCTTGCTCCCATTTCCGCAACCAAAACTTCAATGTCGGGCGTCAAGTTGTCATTAATGGTTTTTGCTATTCCCAGAGGAGTGTTGAAACTTGCTGGTGTTTTTAAAGTTTTAAATTTTTTCGAAAGGAAAATTGTCAAAATATCCTTTGCACTCGTCTTGCCATAACTCCCAGTTATTCCAATTTTAATGAGATTCTGGTTCACACTCAATTTTTGTTTTGCGCTTTTTATGTAGCGCATATGGTTGAGCCTCTCAAAAGGATAAAGAATTAGAAAAGAAAGAGCAACATTGGCAGGAATAAATAATGCACTAATAGCACTAATATAATACCCTTGCCCCAAAACATCTCCAAGCATCAAGAGCCCAAAAACCGTTCCAGCATTCCAAAACAAAGAAACTATCAGTGTTCTTAGAACACGTGGTGTTATTTTGAGCGGTTTTTTCTGTTTTTTCTTAAATTGAACAATGCAAAACACAACGCAAAATGCAACAAAGAACACTCCACCAGCATAATACCAATTGCCAATATTGGAATATGGGAATGCAAAAAAGAACACCATGCACAAGATTAGTGACAAAAGCGCTAGTGCAAAATAACGAATTGGAAAATCAAATTTCGTCTCTTTGAACCAATGCCAAACACCTTTGTGGCGATAAGAATTCAATTGATAAATTTGAAAAAGCTTGATGCCACAAATCGTCAGCAAAACCGACATAATAATAGTGAATGGAATGATAAAACCTAGATGCATAATAAATAAGTCCTTTTTTCGAAACACCGAACACGGCATCCCCTACACTTTAATTTTAACACAAACTTGAAAAATAGTCTATTGTTTTGGCTCAAAAAAATTAGAAAAACGCATTAACAATAGCACAAAAATATTTTTCTCTGTCCAAGAAAGCATAGTGTCCAGCGTTTTCCAAAACAACAAGTGCCGAATTTTTGATTTTTCTCTCTAATCGCCTTGCCATGTATAATGGGGTGTCTGTGTCATTTTTCCCAAAAACAATGAGTGTTGGAGAAATAATGTGTTTTAATAAATAGTCCAGATGGTCATTGACAACACTAACAAAAACCTTTTTCATGCTTTGGGGCAATGCTTGATAATCCGCTGAGCCCGCATTTTTTTGAACAATTCCTAGTTTCTTCTTCAATTTGTAGGCAACAATTTTTCGCGACTTTTTGAATGAATACTTTGGCTTGCATCCCGCAGCGCCTGTTAACAGAAGCTTGTGAACCAAACACGGGTGGGTTGATGCTAGTATAGTTGCGACCCTTGCACCGAAACTATGGGCAATAATATGGACTTTATCAATTCCCAACTTATCCAAAAACTCTTTTATTAGGTCAGCATAAGAATAGACTGTGAAATCTTCTGGAGGAGTGTCAGAGAATCCAAAATGCGGAAAATCTACACTAATGACGCTCTTGTTTTCGGATTTCAAAAATCGAAACAATCCTCCCATAGTGGCAGATGTTGCCCCCCATCCATGAAGTAGGAGAATCGGCGTGCCAAAATCTCCGTCAAATCTCTCATAATATATATTAAGGTTATTAACATTTAGTTCCATCGAAATCCAAAATTTTGAGTTCTACTCTTGTGCTAATGAAACTAATTTTTGTTCCATTATGACAGCATCTTCACCATCAGAGTAATACTTTTTTCTTTTGAAAATCTCATGAAATTCATGTCTTTTGTAGAATGTTATAGCAGTATTATTGCTCTCTCGAACTTCTAATAATATTCGACTCACTTTGTTTTGTTGACAAAACTCAACCAATGCTTTTATTAATTCGCCACCAATTCCTTTTCCTCTCTCAGACTCCTTAACCGCAATATTCATTATTTCGCATTCATCAAAGGTTATTTTAACACCAATATATCCAAGAACTTCACCGTCATCACAAACACAAAAATGATAATTCTCTTGCAAAAACGCTGTCTTCAATTGCTCAAAACTCCAAGCACTTTTGATAGAATTTTTTTCAATTTCATGAATACTGTTAATGTCGTTTGTTGTTGCTTTTCTCACTTTTCTCTCTCTCATCATCATTGATTTTTCACTCCAATTAAATCTCTTTCCGCTTGAGGAAGTCTGATGTAGAGCGGTTCAACAAGTGAGTAGTGAATGAGTCGTGATAGTGCATTTTTGTCTTTTGCAATATTGACCAAAGCAT
>WQSV01000034.1 GCA_009787685.1 Bacillota bacterium | reverse complement strand
CATGTCAAGTTTGTTGTTGAACGGGTTGCATGGCTCTACAAAAATCGTGAGTTAATTGGTGGATTAAAATGGAAAAATGAGCCAAGGATACTAAGATTCTTTTTCGGTGAGTTGGAAGCAATTGGAAATTGGAAAGAAAACTTAGTGGAAGCATTCAAAAAAGATTTTCCACAAGGAAAATAGTTGTAGGCAAAATGTCATGCAAAAACAAAACAAAAAGGCTGTTCTTTTAACAGCCTTTTTGTTTTTAATTTTTTTAATTTTTTGATATTAATTTTTTGGGTTTTTGTTGCTTGAATGAGGGGAATGGATGCAACAAATTTAAGCTTCTTGTTCCGCAGGGGTAGTCGCTGCTGCTTTTTCTTTGAGTTGTTGTTCTTTTAATTTTGCTGCTTCCTCTTTTGCGACTAGGTCTTCTTTGTATTTCACTAGTGCTTTTGCTAGTTGGTCGGGACATGAAGTGTTTTGTTTGCACTGGATGCCTTTTAGTTTCTCAATGATGATATCAATATCATTGCCAAGAGCAAGTTTGACAATTCCTTGGGCGTTGCCCGAGCAACCATTGATGAATTTACACATCGTTAGAGTGTTGTTGTCATCAACATTAAAAATGATTTCTCTTGCACATGTTCCGATTGTTCTGAATGTAGCCATAATTTTCTTTCTCCTTGCGTCCATGACGCTCTTGTCACAAGCATTGTGCGAAAAATATTCTTTTCATTAGTTGCCTGTTTTTTTCAAGGTTAGGGGTGGGTGGGGGTATTAAATATTTTAATGTGTAATATTGAATAGATGTTTTTGAACAAAGAGTGTGAAAAAAACAACACAAATTCTATATTCAATATTCAACTACTCAACTAATTGCTCATGTAGCATGTAGTAGACTTGAGATGCTTTTTCTTCCCACTTGCTGTGAATTTGTTTTGCGATGGTTCTTGTTGGGACTGAAAGGCGAACTTCCAAAGTTGTTGTGTCGACATCTGCTATTTTTAAAACGACAGTGTAAGAGCCATCTTCGTTTTGAAAATAATCTCTCATATACTCTTGGCGACGTTTGAAGTTTGTTCGATTTGCTTTGACATACTCTGATATATCACTTCGAATGGAGGATGGAATTTTTTGATAGAAGTGCATGAGACATTGTCTTCCGTCGGGAGTGATTTTGTAGTATATTTTTTTGTCGGCAAAGCTTTGGTGAATGAACCCAGATTTCAAGAGTTGAGATAGGGTTTCTTTGCATTCCATCCATGGAATCCACGCATTTGCGTTTGAGCATATGTTTAAAAAGCTGTCTTCTAATATGGGGAAGTCCAGCTTATCAAAAGCAAATAATAACATGAGTTTGTTGACAGTGGAATTGATGGACATGGTTTTTTTAATTAAGAATTCTGAATTCTGCATGCAGAACAGAGGATAAAAAATTTAATTTATCAATTATTCTGCATGCAGAATTCTGCATTCTGCATTATATTTTGTTGTTGCAACCCAAGACATTAACAAGTTTGTGTTTGACGCACTCTTTGATTAATGCTCTTGCTGGCGTCAAATATTGACGTGGGTCGAAGTGGGCTGGATTGTCATAAAGATGTTTTCTGAGCGCTCCAGTGAAAGCCATTCTAAGATCAGAGTCAATGTTGATTTTGCAAACAGCCATTGAACCTGCTTTTCTAAGCATGTCTTCTGGAATACCTTTTGCACCAGCCATGGATCCGCCATATTGGTTAATCATCGCCGCATATTCTGGAAGAACACTTGACGCACCATGCAGAACAATGGGGAACCCCGGGACTCTCTTTTGGATTTCTTCCAAGATGTCGAAACGGAGTTTCGCCTCGCCTTTGAATTTGAAAGCTCCATGAGAAGTTCCGATTGCAATCGCAAGGGAATCAACACCAGTTCTTTTGACGAATTCTTCAACTTGATTCGGGTCAGTATAGACCGCATCAGCGTCAGAAACATTAACTTCGTCTTCAACACCAGCAAGTCTTCCCAGTTCCGCCTCAACCATGACTCCACGGTCATGAGCGTATTTAACAACTTCACTCGTGATGCGGATGTTTTCTTCAAATGAATGGTGAGATGCGTCAATCATGACAGATGTGAATCCGTCATCAATGCAACTTTTGCAAAGTTCATAGGAGTCGCCATGGTCAAGATGGAGAGCGATTGGAAGATTTGATTCTTCAACAGCTGCTTCAACCAACTTTTTCAAATAGATTGAGTTGGCATAGGCTCTCGCGCCTTTTGAAACTTGAAGAATCAAAGGTGCTTTTTCTTCTTTCGCTGCTTCAACGATACCTTGAATTGTTTCAAGATTGTTGACGTTGAACGCTCCGATTGCATATCCGCCGTCATAGGCTTTTTTGAGCATTTCTTTTGGTGATACTAATGGCATAAATAAATTTAAACCTTCCTTTTGAATTTTTATTTCATGTCAGTATAACACATAAAAATACTTTTGACAAGCACTTTTTGAGTAGAAACCAGAAATTTTATTAACTGCAAAAATTAAGAGTCAATTTGACTCCTATTCAAAAAATCAGAATATTTGCCTTGAATGAAAAATGTCGAAATGAGTATTCGATTCATTTGACGCTGTTGAAAGCACTAGAAAAGTTTGGCAAATTAGTCGAAGAGTGTCGAAAAGGTGATTTGTTCATAATTAGGAAGTGGAAAAATTGTGGGTTATTTTGCTTGCAAAAAATAGTTTCACATGTTATAATTAATTAATATTTTATTTGAGTGTTCGATTATTGTGTCGTTTTTGCTCAAATAATGGAGGTAAAACATTTATGAAAAAAACTATTCAAGTCAGCTTGCTGCAAGCACAACATGTCAAAGAGTTCGTAAACATTGTGTCGAAATATCCTTTTGAGGTTGATCTCAAAAGCGGTCGTTTTGTTATTGATGCGAAGTCAATTCTAGGGATTTTTTCTCTTGATTTGTCAAAGCCAATCACTTTGGACATCTATTCAGACAAGTGTGATGATTTAATCAAAGAATTAAAGCCCTATACTGTTTAATTTTTTAATTTGCAATTCGCAAAACGGAGATAAAGAAAAATGAGAAGTATTTTTGATATCATGAGCGACAGCGACACTCTGATTTTGGAGTTTGACAGAGCATGTGATAATTTGATACTGTCAAAATACATTTTGGCAGACAAAAGAATAAGTGACTTGTTGAAAGTTGTTGCATCATCAAAGAAATTGTATTCCCTTATTAAGGGAGTGCTTAAGGGATTTGATTTTGTTGAGGAATACAAACTTGCCACCATTAGGCGCGGGCAGTTTTTCTTGCCGAAGTCGCGAAAGAAGCTGATTTCTTTTGTTTTCTGTTTGCTTTATTACATTGACACTAATGCAATTGAGTTGTCTGACTTTTTAAAAGACAATTTTTCGTCTTCAAATGTCAACTTGGAATTTTCAAATTTCACTTCACAAGTAATACTTCCATTCCGTCATGCAGTTGGGCGAGAGTTTCTGGGTGAACCAGAAGAAAAATCGACAAGAGAGGAGTTTGAAATTTTGACAGGCAGTGGAATCAAGATTGAAGAAAAAATGTTCCTTGATCAGTCACTTGCTCCAAAAACTGAGTTATTTGTAGACAGTGCTTATGAAATTGAGCCTGCGACAAGCGAAATTCCAGCTCAAAACATTCCAAAAACTCAAAACCAAAGACTAACCCATGAACACTTGGTTCATTTTGAGTCTTTATATCTTTATTCTCAAGATATTTTGGCAATGGTTTCTTCATCGAATAGCATTAATCTTGCAGAAAAAAACACATTGCTTCTTGAGTTAAAAAAGTTTGAAAATGCAATAAAAATGCAAGAAATAGGTGAAATTAGCATTGCCTATAAAGCACTTCGTTCCGCTCTTATTTGGTCTGGCTTCAACGAACAGTTTTCAAAGCAATTGTCTGAGATTGACCATATTGTCAGAGAATTGCATTAAAAAATTAGTTTTTTTTGTAGTTCACTGGTTCAAACAAAAGAAAAAATGAAAGTGTATCGAACAAATGAGAAACATTGAAAATTTTTCACACAATGAATTAGTTGATGAAGTTGTGAGACTGCAACAGTCGTTGCTAGACGCACAATTTGAACTTGTGAAATTTCAAGAAATGCTTTTAGACTCAAAAAATGAATACGCTGGGCTATCAGTTGAATATAGCAATGCCTTAAAAACTATTTGTGAACTTGAAAACAAACTTAGTGAAGGAGGACAAAGCTTTAGCACTGCAGAGTATGTAAGAAGAGAGAGAAGAATGAGAGAAGCAGAAGAGAGAGGTGAGAGAAAATATCAAGAGTTTCAAGAATTAAGAGACATATTGCAATGTGAGAATAAAAGAGGTGATTATGTTGCAAATCTAGCAAAAAGAGTTTTCTCGTTGAAAAACAAATAGATTTGACAAAATATCCCAAAAAATGTCAAAAACCACTCTAAAACCGCAAAAAACGAGAAAATTTATTAATAAATTGTGAAAAAACTTTTAAATCTGCTTGACAGTTTGTTAATAATTTGTTAATATATTGATATAAAAAAATGTATTAACAACGAAAATTTGAATGAAAGAAAGATTTTTGTTCAAATTAAACAAGCGGAGGTAGACACTATCGTGAAAACAGAAAAAACAAAAAATATTGAGGGAACTTTTGGAGAAAACCAAAGAGTGTTTTTTAGTGAGGGAACAGAATATGTGACACAGAAAAAAGATGCTGTTGATGAAGTTGCAATGAAAAACAGGTTCAGACGTGGTGTTCTTTTGTCTGATGCAAAAAAATATCCTCAAATTTTTTCGGACTATTTAAAAAGTTGCACGGCATATGTTTGTAATGAAATGGTTGTTTATCCTCCACTTGTCATCAGCGTTAGAGTGAATTCTAATGAGAAAAAAAATATGAACGAATTTGATAAAGATATCCTCAAGGATGATGATGTGAAAGACCTTTTTGACGACGGACAAAAAACTAAAAGAAAAACACGCGATAAGTTGCCGAACATAACTTCAAAATTGAAAGAAAAAAATAAAAGGCAAAAAAGCGGAGAAGAATTATTTTTGGTTGAAAATTATCAAGATTTGCCACAAGTTAGCGTTAACATTGAATTGTCAAGAGCGAAGACTGTGAGTGAAAAAATTATTCACGAAGATGTGCAAGCACAAGAATTACTCAGCAAATATTTAAACACATAAATTAAAGAAACACTGATTAGTTCTGGTTGAATTAGTCAGTTTTTCCTTTTTAATCCTTTTAGCTTAATTCTTCGCAGTCTTTGCCGTATTGATTTTAGACCCGATATCTCGTGGTCTTTCTTTGCGGGAATTGGCTTCATTAACAAAGAAATAAAAGAACATACTATGAACATGAATCTAAGTGAAAACAAGAATTATTTAGAGGGCAAGGATTTTTTTGATGAAAGAAAGTTTACGCAAGCAATTGTGTGTTTTCGAGAAGCGAAGAAGGAAGAGCCTAGCAATGTGATTTTTTCATATTACGAAATGCTTTGCGACATATATAGTAGTGCAAAGAGTTTTGACTATGATGCTTTTAGTCAATTTGCATTTTTTTTGAGTGAAGCGATTAGGGCAAATGAAGATCTTTTGCAAAATGAAGCCTTTTTGAGAATCGCGCTATATGATGCGTATTTCATTTCAAAAACACAATATAGTGTCATAATCGATAAATATGACAACTCTCTTTCTCGAACTTCATTTCGAATTTTGGGAACAAGACTCATTGACACTCTCTATGCCTTAATGAATTTCATTAAAAAAATGAAAGTGGCGGAACTTGTGAAGGGAAGAGAAGTAAGGTGTGAAAAAACTGAACTAGCCATTGTTGATATTGTTGACCTTGGGGTCAAAGCGTGCGTCAAGTTTTCTTCACCATATCTTGATGGAAAAGGAAATCTTGATGTTATGCGTGAGGATGTTTTTGATAAAACTCTAAAAATCTATTCAGAGTTCGTTGAATTTGCAAAAGATTTTAATAACGGACAATATAATGAATTAATGCATAGTGTGGACTATGTCACTCCGCTTGATTTTTGCAAAAATGTTGCTGAGACGGTGAGAACTTATAACCATCTTAACAGTCACAATTCGGTGAACCATTATTCAATAACAGGCGAGACATTGAAATTTTTGAACAAAGAATGCAAAGCGGCGATATCATATGCATATAACGTTTGTTTTCGAGTTCTTGGTGGCATTGAGTCGAATGCGGACAGAGCAAAACTTTTTGAAGTTTCAATTCCACTTGCATTTGAACTAATCACTCCACGTTTCTATATGTCGGGGGCTGGGCGAATTGAGGTTATGGAAAGAGATTACCACAACATTAGGCAAATCGCAGACATAGCAGCACTTTTTTTGGCGAGTGTTTCAAAAGAAGTAAAAAAGAAAACAAAAAAATCTGTTGAAAAATTTTATCGCAAGAATTTTGAATCAACTCACAAGCACTTTCAAGCTGTTTCAAAAGAGTATGGAGAAAAACTTTTTGGCAAAAAACTTCTTGATAGGCTTGAAAAAGCGGAAAAAAAGAAAGAAGAAAGACGTGAAAAGGAAAGAAACAGAAAAAAGCCCTATGCGGTTGGAAAAATTCTCAACAAAGGGCTTAGTCAAAAAGAAATCGAACTCAATGACTACAAATACTACAAAGATTTTCTCTATCGTCTCGCATGCTTTTCGTTTGTTGCTTCAGTCGAATTGGTTCTCTATGTTTTCCATGATGTGAAATTCAGAAAAAAACTTGTCAAGCTGTGCAAGAAAATATGTGAAGAGTTTTTGTTTTTGGAAAATTATTTTGTCACCAAAATTGAAGAAGATCCAAAATATCGTCATGTTGTCAAAATGTTTGCAATATTAGATGATGAGTCGGTTATCGTTCATGAAGAGTCAGTTCTTCAAGGGGATGTCGAAAAATTGTTTATGGCAGAATATATGGGTTATATTCAAAAGCCCGAACGAATTGATGTCGAAAAGAATAAAATCTTGAGAACAAGTGACTCAATGGAGATTGCTGAAAAAGAAAGTAAAGTTGAAATAGAAACAGCAGAAAAAAATATTGAAATAGGAGAAAGAGAAAGTCATCAAGAATTGACTTCGTCTGAAAATAGACTCTTGCTAGGTTTTTTTGATGAAACTGAAAAACTAGACATTGAACTAATAGAAGACGATTCTCTTTAAAAAACAAAACGCGTAACGCAAAATGAAATTGTGGCATATTTTAAAATGATATGTCACAATTTTTTAATTCAAAAACTAGTAGTAATTTCAGTGGTCGGGATGAGGGGAGTAATTTGTCTTTGACAAAAAAGTTTAAAAATATTTTTGATTTGCATAATGATTTGTTGACTTCTTGTGAAGACATCAAAAAGTATGAAGAAGAAAACTCCTCTCACAAAATTGTTCTCGCGCTATGGACAACCAGAATGAGTGATCCTGTTTTTGAAATGAAAAAGGCGATAAATTTTTTGAATTGCAGCAACAAAAAAAATTTGTTCTTTGCTTTTGAAGACTTGCAGTTTGTTAATGAAACAAACCTTGAAGAGGTTTTAAAAATGCCATTGTTATATTGCGGGCTTGCTTGGAGAGACGAAAATTTCATTGCAGGAGGTCACAAAAGCAGTATTGGATTGACCGCATTTGGAAAAAAAGTGGTCAAAGCACTTTCAAAAAAGGGTGTCAAAATTTGCACTTCGCATCTAAACGAGAGAAGTTTTTATGATGTTTTGAACATGGGGGTTAAATGCATTAATTCTCATTGTGGACTAAAAGAGTTTTTTTATCACACGAGAAATTTGTCAAGTGAGCAAGTTAAAATGATTGTTCAAAACGGCGGAATTATTGGATTAACTCCTGTTGCAGAATTTTTGAAAAATGAAAAAGAGAAACCAACATTAGAAGATTTTTCAAACCTTGTTGACACATTTGTTCAAAACTATGGGATTGATAATATTGCGATTGGAACAGATTTTTTTGGTGCGGAGCCTTTAGAGGGTTTGTCAAATTATGATGACTTTGACAAACTTCATGAGATGCTGATTAATCGAGGTTATAAAAAAGAAGACATTCAAAAAATATTTTTTGATAACGCTAATACGCTTGTTTGTTGAGACATTTTACTGTATAATAAAAACATGAAGATTCTTGTTGCAACGAACAACCAAGGCAAGCTCCGAGAGATAGAACAAATTTTCGGAGAGAGTTTTGAGCTGCTTTCAATGAGAGACGTTGGGCTTGAAATTGAGGTTGATGAAATAGGGGAGACATTTTTGGAAAACGCATTTTTAAAGGCAAAAGGTGTCTTTGAGGCGAGTGGTATTCCAACATTATCTGATGACAGTGGATTGTGTGTCGAAGCTCTGGGTGGGGCTCCAGCCGTTCAAAGTGCATATTTTGCAGGATATCCAACAAACAACGAAAAAAACAACGCTCTTTTGCTTGAAAAAATGGCAAATGCAATAAACAGAAACGCGAAGTTTGTCTCAACAGTTGTTTTGTGGTTTGGAGAGAATGACTACATTATTGGAGAGGGTGAAACAACGGGGAAAATTCTGGACAAGTTGACAGGTGAAGGCGGTTTTGGCTATGACCCGTTGTTCTATTCAAATGAACTAAATTGTTCGTTTGGCGAAGCCACTTCAGAAGAAAAAAACAAAATATCTCACAGAGGGAGAGCATTAAAAAGCCTGTTTGAAAAATTTCAAGAAAGACAAAAATAATAAAAATTCTGCAACAATAATGCATAGTGACTGTGCGCTATGGATTGAAGAATAAAAGGATAAAATGAGAATAAATCAATATCTTGCGACAAGTGGAGTCGCATCAAGAAGAGCGAGTGAGCAAATCATCAAAGACGGAAGAGTGTCGGTCAATGGAAAAAAAGTGACTGACTTGTCGGTGCAAATTAATCCCGACAATGACCATGTTTTGCTTGATGGAAAAAAACTTTCCCCAATCAAAAAACATCTCTACATCATGCTTCACAAGCCAAAAGGTTTCATAACCTCAACCAAGGACGAGCATGACAGAAAAACAATAATGAATCTTTTGGAAAAAAAATATCTTCTCAAAAGAGTTTTTCCAATTGGTAGGCTTGACTATGAAACGGAAGGGTTGCTCTTGATGACAACTGATGGTGACTTGTGCGCTTCATTGACTCATCCAAAGTTTGAAGTTCCGAAGACTTACGTTGTGAAAATAGAGGGAGAGATAACTGAGATTGAACTCAACAAAATCCGTGATGGCATAATTTTGGATGGAGCCAAAACAAAGAAATGCAAAGCAAAAATACTTGAACATGACAATTCGACAAACACCACAAGGGTTGAAGTCATCATCTCACAAGGATTAAACAGGCAAATAAGAAGAATGTTTGAAGCAATTAATAAGCAAGTCGTTTTTCTAAAAAGAACTCACATCGGAAATCTTCGCCTCGGAGGATTGTCAAGAGGCGAAACAAGAGAATTAAAACCCGAGGAAATAGTCTACCTAAAATCATTAGGCGTTATTGATATTAAATAATTTAAATAATCAAAGTAGAGTGTTGTGATGGGAGGGGAAATTTAGAACATTAAAAAGAAAGAAGCCTAAACAAGCTTGTTGCGTGTTTAGGCTTTTGAAATTCTAATAGTTTTTTTAATTGGGTATCCTATTCAGATAACCTGCTTTTTTGGGAAAATATTTAAAGAGATTTATTGTTTTTTTTTGGGGGGGGGGCGTATTGTTCATAAGGCACACCTAAACGAAGTTAGCAGAAAGTGGGTAATCTAGGTATGCTTCTTGACACAAAAAGGGGCAGTTCCCGACCGCCCGAACGGGTGATATGAAACAATGAACGTGCGGTTGGGAACGCCCTCCTCTCTACACAAGCAAAAATCTTATCATATATTCATTTTGAAAAGGTTGTGTGAAATAGTATACCCAAATATTTTTTAAGAACGGGGTTAAAGCACTTGTGGTCAAAATATTTAAGAAGGAGTGCTTTGTTTTTTTGGTATTAAAGACCAAAGCTCTATTAATTCTTCATACATAGCGAACATTCTGTCTTGTTTTTCTTGAGGAATATGTTCATTGTAGAGAGCAAGATAGTTTTTTAATTCAAATTTTTTGTGTTCTTCAATCAACTCTTTGCCTGTTTCAGTCAATGTCACTGACATTGTGTTTTTTTCAGCACCTTTTTCTTTTTTGCAAAAACCTTTTTCAACAAGGCTTTTAATGAGCCTTGTTGTGTTTGAATTCGGCATTCCTAGTCCCGATGCAAGCATGCTGAGTGACGTTTTTCCATAATGATTGAGAGCAATCAACGCTTGAAGTTCAAGTTTTGTCAATCCATTGCTTCTAGTCACAAGGTCTTGAAAACGCCCAACAACATTGCTGTTAAATATTTTCGAACAGGTGTTGATTAGCTCTGTGAATTCTTTTAATTGTTTTTCGTCCATATTTCTCCTAGGAAAATTTAACTGCAATAAGCGACGAACTAATAATATAATAAAAACAGACAAAAGTCAACAAAAAAAACAAAAGAACTTGTATTTATTTTTTTTTACAAATAATTCATAAAAACTTTTTTATTTATTTTTTTGAAAAATCCTTGACAAAATAGCTGATTTAGGATTATAATGTTCTTATCATTGATAATTATCAACGATAAATATCATTTGGTAAAAAATTAAAAAGGAGAGAAAAATGAAAAAACTAAAACTATTAATTGTGTTTGCAGTCACAATGACTCTGTCGCTTTTAGTTCTTGCGGCTTGCCCTAACGGAGG
>WQSV01000033.1 GCA_009787685.1 Bacillota bacterium | reverse complement strand
TCACTGGTCGTGGAACTGTTGCAACAGGAAGAGTAGAGCGTGGAACAATCAAAATCCAAGACAAAGTTGAAATCGTTGGTATCAGAGAAACTCGTGAAACAACTGTAACTGGAATTGAAATGTTCAGAAAACTTCTTGACGAAGCAAACGCTGGTGATAATGCTGGTATCCTTCTTCGTGGTATCGACAGAAAAGACATTGAGCGTGGACAAGTTTTGGCAAAACCAAAAACTATCACTCCTCACACTGAATTCACAGCTGAAGTCTATGTTCTGAAAAAAGAGGAAGGCGGACGTCACACTCCATTCCTAAACGGCTATCGTCCACAGTTCTATTTCAGAACAACTGACGTAACTGGTTCAATCGAACTTCCAAAAGGCGTTGAAATGGTTATGCCGGGCGACAACATCACAATGAACGTGAAACTAATCAACCCAATTGCTGCTGAGCAAGGACTTCGCTTCGCTATCCGTGAAGGCGGAAGAACAGTTGGTTCAGGCGTTGTCTCAAAAATCATTAAATAATTGTTCTCGACTCGTTTGACGAATAATTGCCACTACTAGCAAAACCCGTCAGAACAGTTGAAGATTGTTGAAATCAAAAAATAATTAAAATTAAAAAGCACCATAGCAACGTGGTGCTTTTTTTATGATATAGGATTTTCGTTGCAGTTAGAATTTGCATAGAGCCCGCTGACAAGACCGTCGAAGACGGTTTTTTATGAATGGACACCATTTATTAAATTGACTTTGATTGTGATATTTAATATAATATTTGAGTGGAGGGCAGTGCATGTTTGTCAAAAAAAGATTTGCAGAATTGTTAAAATTGCTAGGAATAAATTTTCAAAAATATAAAAACATGGTTGTCAAGAGTGATGACGGTGATGAATATGTTTTGAAAAACATTAACCACAAGAGATTGCACAAATTTGATTGGATTAAATTTTTGTGTGAACATGACGAATTGGTCATGTTTAATCACACAGCGAATCTGATTGAAATAATGTGGAAGCGCTACAAAGTGATAACAAAAGAAGAATTTGTGCCTTCACAGCCAATTGAAGAGTTTGCATTAGGATATGGCAAAGAGAAGTTGATTCGAACAAAGAACTTAGAACATCTCTTTGGAGGTGGCTTTTTAAGCATGGGAATTTCGGTAATAGGTTTTTATATAGACAACAAAGATGATGATACTTTTGTTTTTTTGGATGAAATCAAGTTAAATGTCGATAAAGAAGCTTACAATCGAGAAGAACCTAATGATGTCGTTAAGTTATGGAATGAAGCACACATAAAAATCACAGGTCAAATTGAAAAGGTAAGTAGAAAATTGGGACTAGACATAATACCTGTGCATAAAATTCAAAACTGGAAAAAAGATGAGCGACTAAAAAAGCTTTTTGAAACAAAGAAAATGGTGCATGAGCAAAGGAACGACGAGCTTATTGCCATGGTGGATAAAAGGAGAAGAGAAGAAGCGGAATATGTTTCTAGAATTGCTATTCCCGAAAAACAAGAAAAGGCATTGGAGCAAAAAGCTAGCCAAATTGTGAATTTGTATCAAGCAAACTATGGTGAAAAATTTTGTGACAAATTAAAAATCAAATTCACTAGAGTTTTTAAGATTTTAATGCACAAGAATTGGGTCTCATTTAAAGAGTTCGTGGATTATGATGATGGATATGCGGATTTGATTCAAAGCAAACTTTTCGACTTATTTGATTTATATGAGATGGGTGAGTTTGATGAGTATGAGCTTATTTTCCAACTTAAAGATATGCTAGAGGGGATAAGAGATTAAAAAAAACAAGTAGCAATAAAAAACCGTGCTATTTATCGAAATTTTATTTCAAACCGCTTGCAATTATATTTCGACTATGCTAGAATATAATTAATAAGGTTCATGCTATGAGTTCAATTATTTTCACAGCATGAAGCTGGTTGGAGAATGGGAGTAGCCTTTTTCCAGCAAAAGGGATGAAGTCCCTAAGGAGACAACTATGTATAAAATAACTGAAGAATGTATTGGATGCGGAGCTTGCCCATCAACTTGCCCAGTAAATGCGATTGAAGAGGGAACTCCAATCTACACAATCAACAAAGATTGCATCGACTGCGGAGCATGTGTTGATTCTTGCCCAGTAAACGCAATAGTCCAAGAATAATCTATTAAAACTCTACCTAGTGGAGTATTTGTTCATAATGCACACCAAATGAAGTTAGCAGAAAGCAAATAATCTAGGTGTGCCCCTCTTGACACAAAAGGTGGTGGTCGATGACCGCCCATACCTTGAAAACAAACACAAAGTTAGTCTCCACTAACTCCAATCAAATAAAGATATCCAAAGACACAATAGTTGCAAAATATTTATTAAGACAATAAAAATAATAATAAGTAAATTCCCAAATTTATTTACGAACTGAGTAGTAACTGGGCTCTAAGATGGTGCTTGTTGTTTGAAAATACTAAAACAACTGTTCTATCGGTTGTTGATTGTGCAATTTTGAACACCACCACCATTCTCGTGATAAGTTGTGGGTGTTTGCTAAAAATCAAAAAAACAAAAAAAAGCGTTATTAGCGCAAAGGAATTAAAAACATTATGAACACAATAAAAGCACAACTCGAATTCACAAATGGCAAAACTATCAATTTTGAAATGTATCCAGACATTGCTCCACTTTCGGTCGAAAATTTTGTGAAACTCGCAAAAGAAGGATTTTATGATGGATTGTGTTTTCACAGAGTTATTCCAAACTTCATGATTCAAGGCGGAGGTTTCGTTTGTGAAGACGGAAAATTAAAACAAAAAGAAAGTCAAAACAAAATCAAAGGCGAATTTTCTTCAAATGGCATTGCAAACTCATTGAAACACGAACCCGGAGTCTTCTCAATGGCAAGAACAATGGTCAAAGACAGCGCGACGAGCCAATTTTTCATTTGTGTCGCACCATGCTCGTTCCTTGATGGTGAATATGCCGCATTCGGAAAAGCGACAGACGAAGAAAGCGTAAATCTTGCTATCCAAGTTTCAAAAGTAGCAACGGGTGACAGACAAGGACATGGCGATGTTCCAGTCCGTGAAGTTGTTATCAAAACAATAAGAATTCTTTAATGCGGACATACTATTCTTAAAAATGCAAGAAAATCAAAACAAAGAATTAACAGAAACGATTCATAATGATGAAGAAAACATTGTTGCGACCAATGAAGTTGGAAGCGACACTATTTTTGCTTCTAACACGGAAGCTCTTGATGCAGAAAACATAACTAATCAAAAAAAACAAAAAAAGAAAAAAGCAAAGTTCGTTGACGATGGAAGAGTTATTGCCGACATGAGTCTTCAAGGAACTCGTCACTACAATCCTCGCTACAGCGACAAACCAAGAACTGAACGAATAAAAATCACTGCTCGTGAAAGATGGGCGATGTTCAAAGCAGCAATTCAAGTCTTTGGGCCATGGGTTGCAATATTCTTTGGTTCAATTGGATTGGTTATTTTCCTGCTTTGGCTTTGGTGGGGAAGATAAGAGTGTTGTGTTGCAGCAACACTTGATGCAAGCAAATTAATTTTGTTGGATCTTAAATCTGAGTAATATTAACAAGCAGTAGTTTGTCATGTGGATAGTGTTAAAAAAATGTTTCATTTTGGAAAAACACTGTTCTAGCGACAGATTGCAGGTCAAGAAGTCAAATTGTTAAAAAAATCTACAAACACAACCGAGGTAAGGACGCATGGAAAAAACAATTCGTTGCACAAAATGCATGCAAAAAATAGATCACACAAACGAACTGTGCGTTTGTGGTCGTCCAAACCCAAGGCATGAAGCATTTGAATCAGGCAAACTAAGTCAAGTCAGAGTCAAGAGAGACCAAAAAGAAAGACCAATCTATGTTCCCAAAGAAGGAACAATCGCCGAGAGGTCGGGTTATGTGAAAATGATGTTTGTTATGTTTTTGGTTTTTTCTTTGGTTTTTTCACCTTTCACCATTTGGATTTTTTTGGAATCTTTGTTTGGAAATTTTTCTTGGGGAGGTGCTGTGCCAATGATTTTAATTCAAAGCATATTCTTGGTTGTTTTGATTATCTATTCAAGCATTCTCGCAATAACACCCCGCAATCCAATAACGAAAGAAGGAGATGAAATTCTTCTGCACTTATCAAGACGAAAAAGTAAAATCCAACGAATAAAACTTTCAGAAATCGAATTTGCAAGAGCATCGGACAGAGATAATTTTGGAGATATGTGGATTAGAGGAATAATCGTTGGTGTTGCGTTCAGATTTGACGGACATCTTCGAATCAAAACAGAATGGCAAATGTTTAGTTTCAGCAACATAAAAAATTGTGTTGGTGTTGCGTACTATCTCGAAAAAATAAGAAAATAAAAATCAAAAAGACTCTTTAAAAAAATCTGCAACGAAGGTATTGCAGATTTTTTTAAAGAGTCATGGAAGCAATGACAATCATGAAAACGAGAGTCATTCCGATCGAAACAGCGGAAACAATAACTCCAACAATAGTTTTTGTTTTTGTGGAATTGAATCCGCTTTGTTTAAAGATTCTGAATTGAATAGATCCAAAGATTAGACCCATTATGTGAAAGTTCAACAAAACAGAAAACCAAATCCACGATAGATTTAAAAGCATCAAGTAAAAATGAATAATCTCAACTGCTTGCAAAAAAGAAAGAACAAAAACAAAAGGAGAAACAATAGCCGAAAGCACTCCAAAAAGCAAAGAAGCCTGCTCAAATCCTTTTATAACATTTTTTTGTGATTTTGAATTGTTCATGATATTTAATTTAAAATGCTCAAAACTAATAAGAGTGTCCTAATCACGGAGCTAGTGAGAAGTGAGCAAAAAGTGAAGTGTGAGGTTGTATTGTGCCCTCGGTGTCCCTTGCACAACACCCTCTTTTAAGCTATTATTTTTCTTTCTTGAATAGGTTTCACACAATAAATTATTTTATTCCTCATCAAGTTCTGCCGCACGCATCTCAATAACATCATTAAACATCGACCGTCTTCTCATTTTAGTCTCTTCGCTAAGACCAACTGGCTTAGGCAGAGGAGCGGTTGTTTCTTGGCTGTCAATCGCAATACCATTTTTAATTTTCTCTTCAACAACTTTGCTCATATCTTTTTCACCTTTTTCTAAAGCTCTTTTGAATAATTCGTTCAACTTAGCATCGGGGTGCTTGTAGAAATATTTTGAGTCTGGGTGAATTCGTGCAAATTTAATCGCCTTTTGCGGACATAATTGCATGCATGCCTGACATCCATCGCATTTATTCGACTTTATTTTTGCAATTTTTGAATTAGTAGAGGTTTCTTTATTTTCAACATCAACCATAGTTATTGCTCTCGGCGGACAAACTCTATAGCATATTCCACAACCGTTGCAACTATCCAAAACTTTGTAGCGACTTGCAATTAGTCTCGTTGCCCTGCGATAGATGAAAGAAACGAAAGACGATTCTGGCCTGAACAAAACACGGTTGTTCTCTTTTCGTTCTTTCAAGTCTTCAATGATTGCATTAGTCAATATTGTTTGTTTTTTGCAAAGTTCATCAATTCTTTCTTCATTAGGAAGTTTGAACATATGAACGAAATTTTCAACACACTTTAGTCCCATAGTGTAGTGCGTTTGACAGTTTCGCCTCTTCAACAGCCGAATTGATTCGCCCAAAGCTCCACCATGCTTTGAGCCAATCGTTCCCAAAACCGCCATATATTTGACATCAAACGTCGAATTTTTTATCCACCTCTTCATTGTCTTCGGCATAGCATAGGCATAGACTGGAAAAACAATAACGCAAACATCGGCATCGACATGAGATTTGGACTCAACCAACTCTTCAGTAATATGAATGATTTCTGCGTCCAAAGCATCAGCAATCATGCGAGATGAAACAAATGAATTGCCCGTGCCTGTGTAGCAAAAAACTTTTGCTCTTTTTTCTTTCGGTGCCATAGTATCTTCAATTTCCAAGTTTTTAATTTCCATAGTTGTAATAGAAGTATAGCATTATTGAAAAATTTTATCAAGCAATTCACTTTCAAAATCTGTTAAATGTTGTTAAAAACCCTTGCATTAGGGTAAAATATTTGGTATACTGATGTGTGTTAAAGGTTGAATAACCCACAAACAAAAGAGTTGAAGACTCATCAAAAGACAAAAAGGGTTAAAGACTCATAGGAGCAAAACAATATGAACATATTCTCATTTGCAGGCACTAACAATCAAGGTGCAGACATCGCCTTCATGGTGATTTTTTTGGTGTTAGCAGTCGTGGCATTTGCCGCATTGATTTATTTTGTCACAAAATTTATCTATGTTAAAAAAGATGCTGGAACACAAAAAATTGAAACACCAGCTGCATCGGAAACAAAAAAAATTGATGAAAATCCAAAACGAAAATCGGCAAATCAATCAGTCGAAGAAGACAAAATAGAAGAAAAAGTTGACACCGAAGAGGGTGGAGAAAACGAAACAGAAACTAACGAGGTTGTCACGGAAGAAACAGTGACAGTCGATGTTCCCAATGAAGAAACACCAGCAGAAGCTGTTGTTGAGTCAACACCGGAAGAAATTGATCCAGTTGCGGAAGAAATTGCTTCAGAGTCGGTCGTGGAAGAGTCACAAGCAGAAGAGACGCTAGAGCCAGTTGAACAAGCATCGCCAGTTGAAGAGGGAACAGAGCCAGTGACAGAAGAAACAGTTCAAGAAGCAGTCGAACCCGAAGTTACTACTTCAGTTGAACAAACTCCAGAACTAGCTGTGGACGAGCCATTGGCAGAAGAGTCACCAGTGACTGAGCCAGAACCAACACCTCCTCCAGCAGTTGAGCCGACGCCAGAACCAACGCCAGAACCAACATCAGAGCTAGTTGAGGAAGAGTCAGTTGCTCCTGTCACAGAAGAATCAATTGAACCAGCACCAACAGTTGACCCAATCGTAACATCAGTTGCAGAAGAAGAATTAACCGAAACAACAGAACCAGTTGTAAAAAGATCCCCCAAGAAAGAAAAACAAAAAACAACAGGACTAAATCTTGGAATACTTTTTGGTGCAACTCTTGGACTTGGTCTCGTTCTTCGTCTTATTTTCACTTTCGTTGTCGCTGGACATCGTGGTGATATGTCGGAACTCTACACTTTCATGAATCTCATGTCGGATGGCAACATGTGGCAAGCTTTCTCTGTTTATGGAATCTATCCAGTTCAAGCATGGATGTTCATGATATTTGGAGGTATTGGAAATGCAACTGGCGCAAACATGGATTCAATCGGCTTTCCGTTGCTCTACAAACTTCCATTTATCATTGCTGACCTAGTCACAGCGTTTATCTTGTTCAAAGCCGCGAAACGCTATATCAACGCTCAAACTGGTCTAATCTTTGCAGCATTCATAATGTTATTCCCACTTTTCATCTTCGCTTCAAGCATCTGGGGAAGTGTGTTCAGTATTTTCATGATGCTCCTTGTTCTGACATTTTATCTCATTGCAAAAAGAAACTACATCGGTGCGATTTTCGCAAATTCATTTGCACTCTTGACAACTCGTGACGCGCTCTATGTTCTTCCAGTCGTTTTGATTTTCCTTGTTGTTGCTTGCGTTCGTTATGGCACAGTCGTCAGACATTCAAAGCCAAAAAATATCAGCGGAATCATTGGAAACATCAAAGACAAAAGAGAGAGCAAGAAGGAATTGAGAAAAGCCACATTGAATGTCATTCTCATTCCAACAATGTTCATCGCAAGTTTGGTCTTGATGTATTTAGTGAGTCTTCCAGTTCTTGTCGGAAACAACGCGAACCCATTCGTTTTGTTCTTCAACATCTTCTTCTATCCACTCGGCGCAATCGACAACTTTGGAACAAACGCGCTCAACATATTCAATCTGTTTTTAAGAAACGATTCAATATTCACAGCACCAATGGTTGTCTTTAGTATTTTGTTTGCAGTCGTTGTTGTCGCGCTCGTCATGTTGATTTATATTTCGCGCAAAAACCGTGCGAACCTTTCGTTCCTTGCCGCATTCATTTTGTTGACTCTTTCAGTTTTCTTTATGGGGTTTGGGGCGATGAACCTTGTTGCTCCATTAGGGTTGTTCCTCCTCTCGTTCATTCTAATCAAAGACAAACGTATTTTGAAAGTCTTTGGGTTAACAAGTTTCGCAGTCCTCTTAAACGGATTCGCAGTAATGGCAAGTGCGGGATATCTCAACAACAACAGTTCAAACTACTTCACAACTGGCGCTGGCTACACGGGCAACCCAATCTTGAATGAAGGCGGTTTCCTTGCAATTTCAATCATTTCTTCAATCATTGTCATCTTGACATTCGTCTATGCAGTCTTGATTCTTCTTGACCTCTCAATGTCAGACAGACGCAGGCTCTTGAAAACTCCAGCAAGTGGAAAATTTTTCGAGTCAATTAAAAACTTTTTCAAAAAATAACTTATTTTAGAGCATAACGCAAAATGCATAATGCATAGCGACGGATAGAGTTTGTTTTCAAATTCTAACAATCGTTATGCGTTATGCATTTTGCGTTATGCTGATAGTAAAACAGTTTGCAAATTTAAAAGTCAAAGATTATCTTTGTTGCGACAAAATTCTAAAAAGAACCATTTAGCGTGCTATAAGAATGACAAAGAACATTTTCAATATTTTGTCATCAAAAATTTAACCCTTGTTTTGTTCGATTTGCAAACTGGTTTTAGTAAAAAAAAAGGAAAATTATGCTATCAATCATAAAAAGCTTTGCGCTCAATGGCATAGACGGTCATGAAGTCAAAGTTGAAGTCGACATTCATTCAGGACTCCCGGGTTTTGAAATAACAGGACTTGGCGACAAGGCGGTCAAAGAATCAAAAGAACGAGTCAAGAGCGCAATCAAAAATTCTGGATTCTTGCTTTCTCCCAAAGACATAACAGTCAACCTTTCTCCAGCCGACATGAAAAAAGAAGGCTCGCATTTCGATTTGCCGATTGCAATAGGAATACTTTGTGCAACAGGTCAATTGGGGGTCACTCAAACCAAAGAGTATGCCTATGTTGGAGAATTATCTCTTGACGGCTCACTTAGTCGCGTTAAGGGAATTCTTTCAATGTTAACAGAAGCGAAAGAAGTGGGTATCAAAAAAGTAATAATTCCAGTTTCAAACGCCATTGAAGCATGCTATATTGATGGAGTTGAGGTGTATGCTTTTGACAATCTTGCGGATGCTTGTGCCCATGTGAACGGCGAAAAAACAGTCTTGCCAATTGAACAAAAAGAAATTTCAACGATTTCAAAAAACACCCACTATGAGGAAGATTTCAAGTTCGTCAAAGGGCAAGCATTTGCAAAACGCGCTCTTGAAATTGCGGCAGCGGGAGGACACAACATTCTTCTTATCGGCCCACCGGGCGGAGGAAAGACAATGCTTGCAAAATGCATTCCATCAATACTTCCGCAAATGTCACCGAAAGAATGTCTTGAAACCACGAAAATTCATAGCATTTCAAACAAAGCTGACGAGTTCAAGGGCATAATAACAAATCGTCCTTTCCGAACTCCTCATCACACTTCCTCTCGAATTGCTCTAGTTGGAGGAGGTTCGTCTGCGCTCCCCGGAGAAATATCACTTGCCCACAATGGAGTTTTGTTTCTTGATGAATTCCTTGAATATGCAAGAGGAACAGTCGAAATTTTGCGTCAACCACTTGAAAGCAAAAACGTTGCTGTTGCACGTGCCATGCGAACCATTACATATCCTGCTGACTTTATGCTCGTTGCATCCATGAACCCATGCCCATGCGGACACTATGGCTCAAAAATCAATGAATGCTCTTGCAATCCAAACAGTATTTCAAAATATATGTCAAGGATGTCTGGGCCAATGCTCGACAGAATTGATCTCCACATTGAAGTTGAAGCAGTGACCTATGATGAACTTTCAGACACAAGCGAGAGTGAACACAGCTTTGCAATCAAGGAAAGAGTCAACAAAGCGCGCTCTATTCAACATTCAAGATTCAATGGGCAAGAGTTTCTTTCAAACGCATCAATGAGTCATGCAAGTTTAAAAAAGTATTGCGCTCTCGATGAAAAATCAGAAGAACTGCTTCGTAGAGTTTTTGACAAGCTGGGGCTTTCAGCAAGAGCTTATTCCAGAATTCTCAAAGTTGCACGAACAATAGCAGACCTTGACAACAAAGAAAACATAGTATTTAATCACCTAGCCGAAGCAATCAGCTATCGAAGTCTCGATCGAGCGTATTGGAAATAAAACTAATTTGAACCATCATTATTAATGATGTTGAAATCATTCAAGGAGTGTTTTCAATCGCTGGCATCACATTATCTCTTTCGCACATAAATGGAGAGGAGAGGTGTTAGTGAACGAAATTTAAACCTGTCATCGTCGTCTGCTACACTTTCAACTGTCCCCATAAAAAACCGTGTCGATTTTAATCAACACGGTTTTTTCTATTTTCTAAATCCAATTAACTTTTATGTCTATTCTGCACAATGATAAGACTGTCATGCTAAGCAGAGTGAAAGTGTAAAAACGCATTTATTCTTTAATGCATTTCGCCCAAGAACATCATCTCTCTCAAGATAAAATTAAGAGGTTGGGGATTAGGAATCGTATAAACTTTTTCAATTAATTATCAATGGTTTCTTCCTTTTTGACTTCTTCTGTCACAGCCGTTTTTTTAACCACTTCTTCAATATGCTTATTGACAACATCTTCCTGTGTCTTTTCAATTTCGTTTTTTTCTTTCTTCGTTCGCTCTTTCTCTCTTCGCTTCTCTTCTTTCACAACTACTCTTTCTGGAATGAAGTTTTTCAACTCCTCAACTCGTTCATGGAAGAAGTCGGTTATTTCAAGAAGTTTTTCGCCCCTTGCAGCCTTTAGTTCAAAGTGATCGCTAAATTTGAAAGGAGTTCCAATGACGACGGTCATTCTTCTTAAAAATCCGGGCTTTCCATAAAAAAGTATTGGAAGGACATTAGGGTCAGTTTTTGATGCGATTGCCGCGGTTCCAGCATGAAAAGGCTGG
>WQSV01000032.1 GCA_009787685.1 Bacillota bacterium | reverse complement strand
TCAAAACCTTCTTGTTCAAGCGTTTTGCACGCTTTGACATGGGCATGATGTTCAAATGCACTTGTTATGATGTGATTACCTTTGTCACGCTTTGCCGTCGCTATGCCTTTTAGTGCCCAATTGAGACACTCAACTCCGCCTGAGGTGAAATAGATTTCGCTTGGATGCGAGCCAATTAATGACGCGATTTTTTCTCTTGCTGTTTTGAGTGTCGCTGCAGCATCTCTCCCAAACGAATGCAGACTGTTTGCGTTCCCGAATTCTTCCATGAAATAGGGGGTCATGGCGTCAAAAACACTTTTTGACACTGGGGTTGTTGCTGCACAGTCCATGTATATTTTGTTTGTTGTGATTCGTTTGTTCATAGTTTTTTTAGTGAATATTGAATATCAAATAGTGAATAGTTGTTGTAAAATTTAATTAAAAAATTCTAACCGACACTATTCACTATTCGTTATTCGCTATTCACTGAAGCAATTAATATTTTAGTGGAAATCCTTTGACCAACTTCGCGACTTCTTTTTTGACTTCATCTTTTGCGCTAACACCTTCTTTGATGACTCTTGCAATTAATGAACCGATGATTTCCATTTCTTTTTCTTTCATCCCACGGCTTGTCATTGCTGGAGTTCCGATGCGAATTCCGCTTGTGACAAATGGTGAACGAGTTTCTTTTGGAACAGTGTTTTTGTTGACAGTGATGCTACACTCGTCAAGAAGATGTTCAATCTCTTTTCCAGTCACTCCGTTTTGAGTCAAGTCAACAAGAAGGAGATGGTTGTCGGTTCCGTTTGATACTAGTTTGATGCCCTCTTTCGTGAGTGCCCCTGCTAATGCCTGAGCATTTTTTAGAACTTGTTCTTGATACGCTTTGAATGACGGCTCAAGGGCTTCTTTAAACGCTGTTGCTTTTGCGGCGATAATGTGCATTAACGGGCCACCTTGGAGTCCCGGAAAAATTGCTTTGTTTATTTTTTGGGCAATCGCTTCATCGTTTGTCATGATCATTCCGCCACGTGGTCCGCGAAGAGTTTTGTGGGTTGTTGTTGTTGAAACGTGGGCATATGGGATTGAAGATGGGTGCAATCCAGTTGCAATAAGACCCGCGATGTGGGCGATGTCAGCGAATAAGTATGCTCCGACTTTGTCTGCAATTTCACGCAATCTTTTGAAATCAATGATTCTTGAATACGCGCTTGCCCCACAAATAATCATTTTTGGTTTTTTCTCAATTGCGATTCTTTCGACTTCATCATAGTCAATTGTTTCTGTTTCTGGGTCAACTCCATAATGAACCGCATTATAGACAAGTCCTGAGAAATTGACTGGGCAACCATGCGTTAGATGTCCGCCATGAGACAAATCCATTCCAAGCACAGTGTCGCCGGGGTTGACAAGAGCGAGAAACACTCCCATGTTAGCATTCGCTCCAGAATGCGGTTGAACATTAGCGAAGTTGCAGTTAAAGAGTTTTTTTGCTCTTTCTATTGCAAGATTTTCTGCTTCATCAACGAATTCACACCCGCCGTAGTAACGCTTTGCTGGATAGCCCTCTGCATACTTGTTTGTAAGATGAGTGCCAGCAACAGCCATTACAGCCTCTGAAACAAAGTTTTCCGATGCAATTAGTTCAAGATTACCTTGTTGGCGCTCAAGTTCACGCACTAGTGACGCGTGAAGTTCTGGGTCGTGTTTTTTGATTAGATTTAGTTCCATTTTTCTCCTTATTAGTGTGAAGAGATTAGAGCGAAGAGCAAAGATGTTGTTAAAAATATTTTAACCTCACCTTCACCCCTCATTCTTCATTCTTCACTTTTGTAAAATTTTTTAATCATAGACACCAGTCACAACTGGCATATATTTCTTGTTGTTTTTGATTAGACGATTGAAAATGTGAGCGGTGAGCAGTCCAAAAATTCCACCAACGAAGCCTCCGATCACCATCACCCATTCCATATGGGAATTGATTGCGCGCCCAACGAAAAGTCCGATTATGAAAAGAATTAAAAAAAAGCCAAAGAACATAAAGGGCCCGACAACATATTGTTTTTTTGGCATTTCGACTTGAGCAGTGTCTCCTTCTTTGCAAGTGATGTCCATAAGAGCGGGCATGACAAGAGTCTCTTCCGTGCCATAAAGGCACGAACGACATTCTGGACAACCCGAGTGTTTCTTCACTTCAATATAAGCAAAGTTACCTTTGACTTTTTTTATGGTGCAAGTTTCTGTCATAATTTAGTGAATAACGAATAGTGAATAACTGATAGTGATAGTTAATGTTAATCTCTTAAAAACTGACAATAACTATTCGCTGTGAACTATTCACTCATGATACTTGTTTCGCCTGTTTGCATGTTTTTCTTTTTCAATACACCACTTTTCACCTCGTCTTCGCCAACAACTATTGAATACTTTGCTTTGATTTTGTCGGCAAATTTTAGTTGGGCTTTTAGAGAACGGTGCATCAAGTCGACCTCACAGCTAACTCCCTTTTTGCGCAACTTTTGAGCAAGGTCGAAGCAATAGTCTAGTTGTTCGGGTGAGAGTGATGCAATATAGTAGTCAACTGTTTTTTGCTCAAACTCTCTTCCTTCTTTTTCCGCTGCTAGGAGTATTCTTTCGATTCCAACTCCGAAGCCGACGCATGGAACATTTTTCCCTCCGAGTTCTTCAACCATTCCGTCATACCTTCCACCACCACAAATTGCCATACCATCTGGTCCTGCAAATTCAAAAACTGTTTTTGAATAGTAGTCGAGTCCCCGAACAACATTGTCATCTATTGTGAAATCGATTTTTTCATTCTTCAAAATATCAGTCAGCTTGTTAAAATGCGTTTTGCAATCAGTGCAAACGAATTTTGAAATTTTTGGAGCGTCTTTGATGATGCCTTGGCAAATGGGTGATTTGCAGTCTAGTATTCGAAGAGTGTTCTTGTTAAGACGATTTTGGCAAAGCCCACAGAGACACTCTCTTTGTTTTTTAAGTTGTTTTTTAAGTTCGTTGTTATATTCCGTTCTGCAAGCCACACAACCAATATTGTTGAGAGTCAAATTTGTCGTTACTCCACACTTATTTAAGAACTTTTTTGCTAAAAGTATTACTTCCGCGTCAGCATACGGACTGGGTGAGCCATAGAACTCAATTCCAAATTGATGATGTTGCCTCAGTCTTCCTGCTTGTGGATTTTCATAGCGGAATATTGGAGAAATGTAATACATTTTTTGAGGAAGTCCAAACTCGCCGAGATTGTTTTCAACAAAGCTTCTTGCAACTGGTGCTGTTCCCTCGGGTTTCAAAGTGAGCGATCTGTTCGCTTTGTCAAGAAAGGTATACATTTGCTTTGAAACAACTTCAGCTTCATCTCCAAGAGAACGCGTGAAAAGCTCGGTGTGTTCAAAAATTGGTGTTCGAATTTCATGACAATTAAAAACTCTTGCAACATCTCTTGCAATGCTTTCAATTTCATGCCATTTGTGGCTATTTTGAGGAAGCAAGTCCTTTGTCCCTTTTGGAATGTTTATCATGGTTTTTAAATTTAAAATTCAGAATATTGTCACAAAGTATGCACCATTTATTGAATAATCAAATTCTTCTAACTTGTTGATTTTGCTCTTTGGTAAATCTATTTCTACAAAATATACTTTCTCAAATTCAAGTTCTTGACTTGCTTTGAGAGTTCTTTTTCGACAAATTTTTTGTCTATTTTGACGCTCATTGCTGGGTGATCTCCTCCTGCATTGAAAGAAAGATCCTCAAGAAGTCTTTCCATCAAAGTATGCAGTCGTCTTGCGCCGATGTCTTCTTTTGTTTCATTTTCAGTGAACGCAATTTCTGCAATTTGCTCAATACCATCTTGGCTGAATTTGATGTTGACATTGTCTTTTTCAAGCAATGCGGTGTATTGCTTTGTTATTGAAGTTTGAGTGTTGGTTAAAATTTGTGAAAATTCTTTTATTCCAAGAGATTGCAACTCGACCAACACTGGGAAACGTCCTTGCAACTCTGGGATAAGATCTTGAACAGAAGTGATGTGGAACGCACCTGACGCGATGAAAAGAATATAGTCCGTTTTGATTGCACCATATTTCGTCATGACGGTTGAACCTTCGACAATTGGAAGAATATCGCGCTGAACTCCCTCTCTAGACACATCTGGTCCACCTTTGAGACTACTTCTTGATGATGCGATTTTGTCGATTTCATCAATGAAAATGATGCCGTTTTGTTCAGCACGATGGATTGCTTCAGCGTTGATGCTTTCTTTGTCAATATACTTTTCGCTCTCTTCAATGATGACGGCTTTGATTGCATCGACTACACGCATTTTGCGCTTCTTTCTTGGTTGTTTCATTCCCATGCCACCGAAGATATCACCGATATTAATCGCAGCACCCATTCCCGGCATTAGTTCCATTGTTTTTGGAGCTTCAACGACTTCGATTTCGATTGTCGTTTCGTTATACTTCCCCGCTTTGAGGTCTTCAAGAATTGTGTCACGAAGAGTTCTCTCGTCAATGATGTCTTTGTTTGGGTCAGCTTTTTGAATGTCGAAAAGAATTTTTGAGATTTTTCTCTCCGCTTCGGCTTTTGCTTTTTCTTGAACCTCAGCATATTTTTCTTCCTTGACAAGACGAATTGCCGTTTCCGCAAGGTCACGAATCATGCTTTCAACGTCTCGACCAACATAGCCCACTTCCGTGAACTTTGTTGCTTCGACTTTGATAAAAGGTGCTTTGACTATTTTTGCCAATCGCCTTGCAATTTCTGTTTTTCCAACTCCTGTTGGCCCTTTCATGATGATATTTTTTGGAGTTATTTCATCACGCATGTCTTCATCAAGAAGACTTCTGCGGTAACGATTTCTGAGCGCAACCGCAACAGCACGTTTTGCTTCGTGTTGCCCAATGATATGTTTATCTAGTTCTGCTACTATTTGTTTTGGTGTTAAATCCATGATTACCTCTTTTATTTAATATGTGTTGTCAAAATATGATTAAAAAAATCTTAACGAACTTATTCAATATTACATATTCAATATTACATATTCAATTAGTGTTTAAATTTCTTCGCAAACGACATTGTTGTTTGTGAAAACGCAAATGTCTCCTGCAACTTTCATTGCTGCGAGTGCGATATCCTTTGCGCTCATTTTTGTGTTTTCGACAAGTGCGCGAGCGGCTGATAGGGCATAGTTTCCTCCGCTTCCGATTGCACAAACTCCGTTTTCTGGCTCAATAACGTCGCCTGTTCCGCTCAAAATAAGCAGTTCGTTTGCGTCAGCAACGATTAGCATTGCTTCAAGATTTCTGAGCATTTTGTCTCCGCGCCAAAGCTGTGCGAGCGCGACCGCGCTTCTTGTCAAGTTTCCGTTGTGTTTGTGAAGCATCTCTTCAAAGCGCTCCGAAAGAGTGAATGCATCCGCGACAGAGCCTGCAAAGCCTGTTATGACTTTGTCGTCAAATAATCTGCGAACTTTGACTGCATTTCCTTTGAGGACAACGCTTTGTCCCATTGTGACTTGTCCGTCACCTGCTATTGCGGTTTTTCCGCCTTTTTTAACTGCAACGATTGTCGTTGCATGAAGTGAATTATTGCTCATTTTTTTAGGTTTCTCCTAAGATGTTTTTTCTAGTATGGTGATATTATAGCACATGATTTCTTTTGTTGCAAATGATTTAATGCAGAATGTGGGATGCAGAATAATTTTTAGAGTTAGGAATTCTACCCTATATTATTTTGTTCTGCATTAGTTCAAGTGCTTTCTCCGACTGCAACATTTTTTTATCTGCTTTTGGAAGTTTCTTTTTTGAGATTTCGGGTTGTGGCAAGAGTCCAAAATTTGCATTCATTGGTTGAAAGTTTTCGTTTGGTTGCTCAAGATAGTGACAAAGTTCTCCGCTCATTGTTCCTTTGGGAGGGCAGAAAAGTGGTTTTTGTTCAATTAGGTTAACGGCGTTTATTCCAGCTATTAGCCCGCTCATTATGCTCTCGACATAGCCCTCGACTCCAGAGAGTTGACCCGCGATGAAGATGCTTGGATGCTTTTGGGTTTGGAAAAAGCGATTAATTGTTTTGGGGGCATTGATGAACGAGTTCCGATGCATGACTCCATAGCGCAAGAACTCTGCGTTTTTGAGAGCTGGAATGAGCGAAAAAACTCTTTTTTGCTCGCCGAATTTGAGGTTCGTTTGAAAACCAACAAGGTTAAACATTGTGCCGTGTGCGTTTTCTCGACGAAGTTGAACAACAGCATATGGGCGCCTGTTTTCTTTTGGGCAAGTTAGTCCGACTGGTTTTAGTGGACCATGGCGCATGGTGTCAACACCACGTCTTGCCATTTCTTCAATTGGCATACACCCCGAAAAAAGATCTTTCGTTTCAAATTCTTTCTTGATGATGCATTCTGCCTTTGTTAGCTCTCGTTGAAAGTGTTCATACTCCTCTTTGTTCATTGGGCAATTAATATAGTCCCCATCGCCTTTGTCATAGCGATCTTGAACGAATGCTGAACTCATGTCGATGGTGTCCGCGGAAATAATTGGAGCGGCTGCATCAAAAAAATGAAGATTGTTGTTGAATTCAGTTTTGAGAAAATCGTTAAGTGGTCCGATTGTTAAGGGACCAGTTGCGACAATATAGAGTGGATGGTTAAGAGTGGAAAATGGGTCAGCGGATAAGTTTTCACTATCTTCACACTTCACTCTTAACTCTTCACCCTCAAAAACACTTTCAACCAGCCTCTCTTCAATTGTGATAAGAGGATTTTCCTTGATTCTCTTTGTGACGAATGTGGAGAATTTTTCTCGGTCTACTGCAAGCGCTCCGCCTGCTTTAACACGTGTTTCGTTTGCGCACTTTAGAACAAAGGAATCTAGCATTTCTAGTTCTTTTTTGAGTAGTCCTTGTGACGTTGCAAGTCCTTCCCCTTTTAATGAATTTGAGCAAACTAATTCACAAAAATCTTGGCTTTTGTGAGCAGGCGAAAGAACGCTTGGTTTTGAGTCAACGAGAGTCACAGAAAAACCGCGAGACGCAATTTGCCACGCTGCTTCACAACCCGCGAGCCCTGCTCCGATTATGGTTATGTTATCTTTTTTGTTGCCACCAGACATGTTCGTTTTGCTCTCTCCTTTCAAAGTCTTCAGTCCACCAATTCCCAGCTCTTTCTCCGCTTTTACTCCTAATATCAATGGTCACAAAGCTGTGATAATAAGCCAAATCATCAACATAGAAATAAAATACTGATCGACCTCCACAACAAAAAGTATATCTGTAGACTTCACCTCTCCTCACAATTGCTGTTTGAAAAGTTTGCCATTCTCCATTTTCGTTTTGAGTGAAAATCCTAATTTCAAAATAATCAACTCCTCTTGCTGGCCCTTGATTCATGTCCCATGTTAAAACATAGCGATAGTGTGTGACCGTGTGACTAAAAGTGCCATCAATATTGAAGAAGCGCTCTTGCTCTTGCGTTTGATGAATTCCGCCAATCCCTTTTCTAGAAGATTCTGTCCATGGTTGACTTGGACGAAGCAGGTTGCACCCATGAAAATGACACCCCACTAATCCCGTGAAAGAAAAAAGCATAATAATTGAAAAGACTATTTTTGATATTTTTTTCATAATTTTAACAAAAAAGAAATACATGTTTTATTTAATAGAAAGAGATAGCCAAAACTCCTTTAACAACCACCGTTAAACTATTCATTATTCACGATTATTCACTAATACAGATTAATGCTTTCTAATTTCGTGGTCGTGGGGAGGTCTTTCCAAAATTGACATGTTGTTTACTATTCTTTTTGCGGCCTTCAACATGAAACTAAAATATAGTCCATCAACGCATCTGTCATCAACTGAAATTCCGAGTTGAAGACGTTTGTCTGGGATTATTTCATTTTTTTCATTGACCACAGGCAAAGTTTGTTCTTTTCCCATGGCACAAAAAAATGAGCAGTTTCCAAAGTTATAGAGATGGTGATAGATATATTTGACATGGATTGATTTGAGGTCAGCAAAAAATATTGAAGTGTGAAACGGACTTATTTTAAACAGAAATTTCTTGCTCAGCCAGCCGAAGTAGTCAAATATGCGAAGAGTTCGAGTGAACAAACGCATGATAAACGTTGGCAATTTTGCAAGAGAGTCTTCTTTTTGTTTTGCGTCCGTTTCAGCTTTGATTGCTCTTTCAATTTCTGCGTCTAGTTTTTCTTTTACTTCTCTGACAGTCTCCTCTCCCGTGAAACTCACTTTGACTGTCGTCTCGACATCATCGCCTTTTCCTTGTATGGAAGAATGAACCATCATGGTCACATCAATGCTGTTGCGTTGATAAAATCGTTTTGCTGTTATGAAGCGATTTAATTTTGGAAGACATTTGAAAACTCGGACTAGTGTGGCAATGGTGAGGTCACGATAAGTGTAGGTTATTCCTTCCGTTTGTTGTTTTTCTAGAATGTAGGCATCAAAATGTTTTGTCGTTTCGTCAAACAAAAATTTGTTTGTGCTACCTTCTCTTGACGGCATGAAAAATGGCATTAGTTTTTCAACACCCTTGAGTCCTTTAATTTTCTTCCCGTCTTTTCGATTGAAAAACATTTTTTACTCCGTTGCGTTCACGACGCTTTTGTGCTTAGTTTTTTGGCATTTTTTTGATATTTTTGCAGTTTGGATATCCAGTGCAACCGAGAAAAGGCCCAAAACGTCCTTTTCTTTCGGCAAAGTCTGCTCCGCATTTTTCACATTTTTCCGCAAAAATATTAGAAGCAGTTGAATTATTTTCACCATCTCCATTCTCTGACACCAATTCTCCATTTCCTGCTGGAGGTGGATTGAGCGAGTCTATTCCATCTTCACGGTTGCTTGATTTTGGAGCATTTGTTTTTGGCAAGTTCTTGATGGTTTTGCATTCTGGATAGCCCGAGCAACCAAGAAAGTTTCCATATCTTCCTTTTTTGATTGCATATTGCTTTCCACATTTTTCACAAATTTCATCGGATAATTGCGCTGCTACTCTTTCTTCTTTTGAAACAATGTTGCCATTTGCATCAATGTTTTTGATATTTTTGCATTTTGGATAGCCCGGACATGCAACAAATTTTCCAAATCGTCCAGTCTTTTTGACCATCATTTCTCCACACTCTTCGCACTTGATATCAGTGTCTTCATCGGGTTCTTTCAAGGTGTAGTCATCTCCCATAGCGTTTTTAATTTTGTCCTCAAATCCTTCGTAGAAATTTCCAACGACTGATTGCCAAACAACTCCTCCATCCTCGATAGTATCGAGTTTTTCTTCCATTTGGGCGGTGAAAGTTATATCCATGATGTCTTCAAAATATTTGACAAGCATATCCGTTACTTTTTCACCAAGTTCGGTTGGCGCGATATAGCGCCCTTCTTTTGATGTGTAGTCACGCGAGAATAAGAGGGCGACTGTTGGGGTGTAGGTCGCTGGTCGTCCAATTCCCTTTTCTTCCATTGCCTTAACAAGGCTTGCTTCGGTGTATCTAGCAGGTGGACGCGTGAATTTTTGTTCATACTTATACTCAATGAATTTGAGAATTTCACCCTCTGTCATGTCGGGCAAAATGTTTTTATCTTCATCCTCATCGTCATCTTTTTTCTCAACATAGGCGCTATAGACTGCTGTGAAGCCCGCAAACAACAAGGTTCTCCCACTAACTCTAAACCCATAGTCTCCACACGCGATATCAACACTCATTGAATTATATTGTGCTTCTGACATTTGCGAGGCGAGAAATCTTGAATAAATGAGCTTATAGAGTGCATAGTGATCTTTTGAAATACTGTCTTTTAGAGCGTCGGGAGTTCTAATAATATTGATTGGACGAATTGCTTCATGGGCATCTTGCGCACCTTTTTTCGAGGCAAAAAAGTTGGGTTTTTCTGGGACATAGTCGCCACCGAATTTTTGACCGATATAGTCCATTGCTTCTTTTTGAGCATCTGGAGAAACTCTGGTTGAGTCCGTTCTGATGTAGGTGACGAGTGCGACTTTTCCTTCACCCTTTATTTCAACACCCTCATAGAGATTTTGGGCAATTAATGATGTTTTTTTCAAGTTCCATCCAAGCTTGTTGAGAGCATCTTGTTGCATAGTGCTTGTGACGAATGGTGCGGGAGGACGGGATTTTGTGACACTTTTTTTGATTTTTGTGACCTTATAGTCTTTGCCGTCAAGTTCCGATTTTGCTTTTTCAACCATTTCCGCAGTTGTCAACTTGAACTTTTGTCCAAGGTGGGAGACTAGTTGTGTTTTGATTCTTTGCTCGTCTCCGTCTTTGCACAATATTGAGAAAAATGGCCAATATTCTTCTGGCTTGAACGCACGAATTTCGCGCTCGCGGTCAACGACTAGCTTAAGAGTGACAGACTGAACTCGCCCAGCCGAGAGTTTGTTCTGGATTTTTTTGCAAAGAACTGGTGAGACTTTATAGCCCACTAGTCTGTCTAAAACCCTTCTTGCTTGTTGAGCATCAACCAAATTGATGTCGATTTGACGAGGTGCTGTTAATGCGTTTTGGACTGCTTTTTTTGATATCTCATTGAAAACTATGCGAACTGGTTCAGCTTCGTCAATACCCAACAAATGTGCAACATGCCAAGAAATCGCCTCCCCTTCTCTGTCCGGGTCGGTCGCAAGATAGACAACTTCTGCCTTTTTCGCCACTGTTTTCATGGCATTGACTATGTCGGTTTTGTCTTTTAGAACATCATATTTCGGTGTGAAATTATTCTTGACATCAACAGAAAGACGACTCACAGGCAAATCCCTTATGTGACCCTTTGTCGCAAAAACCTTGTATTCACTGCCGAGATATTTCTCGATTGTTTCTTTTTTACCCGCACCCTCAATGATGATTAACTTCATTTATATGTTTTCCTTTTTGGCATTTATCAGCACTTTTTAGTTTCTTTTATCCTTTATTTTGTTCGATTTTCCAGTGTTTTTCGCACTATATTACACTAAAGTGCTATTTTTGGGCATTTTTAACCATTTTTTCTATATTTGACTTTTGGGGGACAATCGGGGGACAAAATGCCTGTTTTCGCCCTCTTTTTCAGAAGTTGGGGGACATTTGGAGGACATAAAAACTACAATTGATCTTCTTATCTACTAATTAATTGTAGCATAAAAAATAATTAAAATCAACTAAATAAACGCAATAAAGCTAAAGGAATAG
>WQSV01000031.1 GCA_009787685.1 Bacillota bacterium | reverse complement strand
CTATGGATTCAACAGCAAAATAACTGTAGAGGCGGGCATTAACCGCTCGCGCAATATAAAAAAAAGTAAATTACGGGAGAGTGCGCAAAAACTGCAAACTCGTTATCACCGCGATTGTGTGCTAAAGCACTTTTGTCTTTGGCAAAATATTAAAAAAAACACAAGGAGTAAAAACAAAAATGGCAAAGAAAGTCATGGCTATGGTAAAACTTCAATTACCAGCCGGAAAAGCAACACCGGGACCACCAGTTGGTTCGTCACTCGGTCCTCATGGTATCAACATTCCCGGATTCGTTAAAGACTTTAACGAAAGAACAGCGGAAAAAGCGGGATTAATCATCCCAGTTGTTATCTCAATCTATGCAGATCGCTCTTTCTCTTTCATCATGAAAACACCCCCGGCAGCGGTTCTCATCAAGAAAGCAGTTGGAATTGAGTCTGGGAGCGCGAAACCAAATCGTGACAAGGTTGCAAAAATAACAATGAAGCAAGTCGAAGAAATCGCAACTCTCAAAATGCCTGACCTCAACGCAGCGTCACTTGAAACTGCAATTAGCATGATTGCAGGAACTGCAAGAAGCATGGGCATCGTCGTTATCGAAGAAGGGGGTGCAAAATAATGGCTAAAGGAAAAAACTATCGTGATAGCGTCAAAGAACTAGATTTGACAAAAGCTTATGAAGCGAAAGAAGCTATCGAAAATGTTCTTAAAACAGCAAAAGCAAAGTTTGACGAAACAATTGAATTGCACGTTAGACTTGGTGTTGACCCAAAACAAGCGGACCAACAAGTTCGTGGAACAGTCGTTCTTCCAAACGGAACAGGTAAAGACGTTAAAGTTCTTGTTATCGCGAAAGGCGAAAAAGCGGAAATCGCTGAAAAAGCAGGGGCAGACATCGTTGGAGCAGAAGAAATCATCGCAAAAATCCTATCTGAAAACTATCTTGACTTTGATGTTGTCATAACATCTCCAGACATGATGGGGCAAATGGGGCGCGTTGCTAAAATTCTTGGACCAAAAGGATTGATGCCATCTCCAAAATCGGGAACAGTAACAACCGATATTGAAAAAGCAATCAAAGACACAAAAGCAGGTAAAGTTGAATATCGTGTTGACAAAACTGCTATTGTCCACTGTCCAATCGGTAAAAAGTCTTTTGGAGTTGAAAAACTACTTGAAAACTATGAAGCGTTGATGGAAGCAATCGTGAAAGCAAAGCCGTCAGCAGCAAAAGGTCAATATGTCAAAAGCGTCTACACGGCGTCAACAATGGGGCCGGGGATTAAAGTCAATCATCGTTAAAAATTTAAATATGGAATATTGAATATGTGAAGGTAAAAAAATAATTACACAACATCTATTCAATATTCCATATTTAAATATTAAATAAAAATGCTACAGACAGTAAGTGAGTAAATGCTCGTAAACCTTACCGAGGCAAATGTTTTTAACTAATACACTAAATTGAAGTGTGTTTTTTAGATAATTTTTGTCTTGCTCTAGCAAGACTTTTTTAATAATGAGAGCAATTGCCCTCATGAAAAGACAAAAGCCACTCGTGGCAAAGGAGGTAGAATCTAAAATATGGCAAACAAAGAAATAATTAAACAAAAAGAAACCGCAGTTAATGAGTTGACAGACAAAATCAAAAAGGCAAAAAGTGTGGTCTTGATTGACTATCGTGGAATCAAAGTTTCAGAAGACTCAGAAATGCGTGTTAATCTCCGCAAAGAAAATGTTGAATACGCCGTTATCAAAAACGCACTTTTAACTCGTGCGTTCAAAAATGCGGGCTATGACTTTGATGATGTTCTAGCAGGACCAACAGCCGTTGCATTTGGTTATGAAGACGCAGTAATTCCTGCAAAAATCATTAATGACAGTGCAAAAAAATTCAACAAATTAAAATTCAAAGGTGGCGTGGTTGAGAACAAAAAACTGAACGACGCGGAAATGAAAGCAGTTGCTCTCATGCCTTCAAAAGTCCAACTTATTGGTCAACTTCTTGGCATGCTTACTCATCCAATGCGTTCACTTGCAGTTGTTCTTTCAGAAATCGCAAAGAAAAAAGCACAATAATCTTAATGAATAACACACAACTAAAGTCAAATTAGTTTTGACTAAAACCAAAAAATAAACATTAATTTTGCATTTTGCATCTTGCATTTTGCACTAAAACAGTGACCATTGTCACATAAGGAGAACCATAAAAATGGCAGATTTAAACAAAATTTTAGAAGAAGTTAAAGGCATGACAGTCCTTGAACTTAATGACCTAGTAAAACTACTAGAAGAAGAATTCGGCGTCTCAGCAGCAGCTATGGCAGTAGCAGCGGGACCAGCTGCTGGCGGAGAAGCCGCGGCTGCTGAAGAAGAAAAAACAGATTTCAACATCCACCTAACGGAAGTTGGTTCAAACAAAATCGGCGTAATCAAAGTTGTTCGCGAAGTAACAGGTCTTGGACTTGGCGAAGCAAAAGCTCTTGTCGACGGCGCTCCATCGCTTGTTAAAGAGGGCGTTCCAAAAGCGTCTGCTGAAGAAGCGAAAAAGAAATTTGAAGAAATCGGCGCTAAAGTCGAACTTAAGTAATATTTTCAATATTTTTGTTTGGTTGTGTGAAAAAATCTTTTCGCCACTCAAGCAATTGAAAATCAAAACAAAAATTGCAGGCATCCATTTGCCTGCAATTTTTTTGTTTCACAACTTTGTTTCACAACTTTGTTTCACAACTTTGTTTCACAACTTTGTTTCACAACTTTGTTTCACAACTTTGTTTCACAACTTTGTTTCACAACAAAAACTCAACAAAGGATTATATTTCATTTGTTCATTGCAAATTGACCCTAAAGCAAAGCGGCTGACGAAAAAATGTCATTTCTAAAATGCTCCTAAAAAATTCAAAGCGCTCGGGCTATTATTCATTATGAATAGAAAACTGACAAGGAATGATTCCTTTTGTTTTGCGCTTAGTATATCCTCGAAAAACAGAGGCGAGAAATTAAACTCTCGCCTCTGTTTTTTGATCCTCATGTTTTTTTGTTTAATTTTTTCTGCCAACAAGATAATCCAAATCTTCATCAAAGTGGTTGGCAATTTTGATTAGATTTTCTAGTCCAATTTCTCTTTCTGAATGAAGATATCTCGACAGAGTTGGTTGGGGGATTCCAATCTCATTTGCGACACTAGAAATGCTTCTTTCGCCAATTAATTGTTTTAAGTTTTTTGCAAAGATGTCTTTATGTTCCATGAGAGTATTCTACACCAAATGGTATAAAATACTTGATATTATGCCAAATGGTGTGGCGCAATAATCTAATAATCATCACTGAGTCCAACCAAAAAGTCGGTTGAAACTTCAAAGAATTTGGCGAGCTTGATTAAATGCTTTTTTGTGATGTCGTTGTCGTTTTTTTCCCAATGGATAATAGAAGCGCCACTAACGCCTATTTCTTTTCCAAGCTCCACCGCTGAGAGGTTTTTTTCTTTTCGTAGTTCTTTGAGCCTTTTGCTGAATTTGTCCATGAGACTATATTATACTAAATAAATTTAATGTTTGCACACTTATTAAATATACTTAACGAAATGATTGATATATCTCTTTGATATTTTTGACAAAGAGTGTCAAAAGAGTGTTAATTTTAGAGTAACCCGACAAGAATAGTTGAAAACACTTGATACAAGTCTCCGATCCCGTTGTTGGGAAATTTCTAGTAAAAGAAATTTTTCACAAAAGTATAAAAGATACTTGACATTAAATATACTTAATGCTAATATATCAGCATATCTTAACAATGGTTTATCTATAGCCATCAACAAGCCCAAGAAGATAGTCGGCGGAGACGTCAAAAAATTTAGCGAGATTAATAATATGAATTGCCAAAACTGTTGATTGATTGTTTTCCCATCGAATAATCGAAGCGTCACTAACACCGACAAGCTTGCCGAGTTCTTTGCTTGACAATCCACTCTCGTTTCTCAACTCTTTTAGTCTAATTGCAAATTTTTCCATACACCAAGTCTACTACATTTATGTAGTTAAGTGCTTGACACTACATTATTGTAGTGATATAATCAAAATTTAAGGAAATCAACAAATGATAAACTGCAAATTGAATCTATGTGTTTTTAATAAAGGAGAAAAGTGTGTTCTGGAGTCAATTAGTATTGATGAGAGAGGCAATTGCGAAAATTGTCAACTTATTTCCATATCAATCAAATATATTGAAGAAGCAAAGCAAACAATAATAAAAAAACTAGAAAAAACCTATAGAGCAAAAATGTGACAGGGAATATTCCTGTCACATTTTTCTTGGGTTGGAATTTAAGCTTGCTGGCAGTCAAAACACGAGCTTTGATTGCTCATATTTCTACCTATCTAACTACTCACTGCAACAGCCACCATGTTCATGCTCGTCGCGTCCATGTTCGCCACAACCGCAAGGCTGCTCCCACTCGTGTTCATAGCCACCATGCCCATGCCCATGTTCATGTTCTCCCTCATGCTCTCTTTCTTCATGTCGAGAGCAACCACACTCTCTTTCTTCATGACGTTCTCCATGATGTTCGTGACACCCATTCTCTTCTGGACCTTCATGTCCACGACAGCCACAACCACGATCTCTAACACATTCTGAAAATCTTAAACAACCACATCTCCTCATTCCGAAAAAACCTCCACGAATGCGAAACCCTTGGCGACAAGAACACTTTCTCTCGCAAGGTCTTCTGCCACCTCTTCCTCTGCAACCGCAACAAGCAAGTGCTGCAACCCCTAATAATCCTAACATACTTAATTATCCTCCTTTTTAGTATGTAAAGATTCAATGAACAATGAAAAACTGCATAATGCATCGTGGAGGATAAATTTAAGTTTAACAATCATCGTGAACTGCGCATCGTGAATTGTTAATTCTCTTCTAACATACTATGAGCTTTTGCAAAAAGGGTGACAATATTTTCCATAAAAAAATATTTCAAAAAGGGTCAAAATACTTGCCAAAACTTTAAAAATATATTATTATTTAGTCTACAACAATTCGACATGGTGATGACGCACTATGTATTGAAAGGAGAGGTGTTGAAAGAAAAAGTTCACTTAGAGAAAAACTCAATTATAAATGGTAACGGCTCATGTGCAAGTGCCCAAAAGTTTGATAAAATCATTGAAGTCCGAAATGTGACGAAAGTTTTTGATGATGTAACGGTGGTTGACAACATGAGTTTTTCTATTAAAAGGGGTGATTTTGTCACATTTTTAGGCCCAAGTGGCTGTGGCAAGACCACCCTTTTGCGTATGATTGCGGGGTTTGAAAAACCCTCAAGTGGTGAGATTTTTCTAGAAAAGGAAGATGTCACCCTAATTCCACCGCACAAACGCCCGATTAACACGGTATTTCAAAAATACGCGCTTTTTCCGCACCTCAATGTCTACAAAAACATTGCATTCGGACTAAAGCTTAAAAAAATACCCTACGACGAAATAGATAAAAAAACTGGCGCAACTATTGAGAAACTAAGAAAATTCACAAAACAAGAAATTCATGAAAAGGTGACACATGCTTTGAAAATGGTTGGACTAGAAGGTTACGACAAGCGCGATGTTTCAACTCTTTCGGGAGGGCAACAACAACGCGTTGCGATTGCACGTGCGATTGTCCTTGAACCAAAAGTTCTCCTTCTTGATGAACCGCTTGGGGCACTCGATCTCAAAATGAGAAAAGAGATGCAGATTGAACTGATGAATATCCACAAAAATCTCGGCATCACTTTTGTTTATGTGACTCATGACCAAGAAGAAGCGCTAACTATGTCTGACAAAATACTCATCATGAACGACGGCGTTGTTCAGCAAGCAGGAACTCCAAAGAAAATCTATGACGAACCAGCAAATGCGTTTGTTGCAAACTTTATTGGCGAGAGCAATATTCTCTCGGGGGTAATGGTTGCTGACTTCAAAGTAAATTTTTCTGGGCAAATATTTGAATGTCACGACAAAGGCTTTTTGAAAAACGAAAAGGTAGACCTCGTCATTCGCCCTGAAGACATTGAAATCTCAATTCACAATGACGGCGAGATTAATTCAAAGAAAAAAGACAACACTTTGTCCCATTTCACAGGTTCCGTCACAAGTAGTGTTTTCAAAGGAACATATTATGAAATGCATGTTGATGTTGGCTCATATGAGTTCACCGTTCAATCAACAACGGGCTATGTTGTTGGGGCAAAAGTTGCACTCAGCATTCCTCCGCAAGCAATTCATATCATGCGAAAAATGAAGACTGTCAACTCGTTCAAAACGACAGTCACGAGCGAAAACACTATCGAAATTTGTGGTGCGGATTACTATTTTGTGAACGAAAACAACGAGTTTGAAAAAGGCGATGAAGTCATTGCTGAGATTGAGTTTGAAGACATTGAGCTGACAGATCACGATGACGAAGCGCCTGCAGGTGGCAATATTGGACAAACCTACTACAAAGGTTCTTACTACCAAGTCCAAGTCTACACTGATGACGATGACGAACTCTATGTCAACACCAAAGACGAATGGGATGTTGACGACCGAGTTGGCATAGCAATAAACCCAGAAAAAATACGAGTCAGAAAATATGTTGAAGAGGAAGAGGGGGAAGAAGAACAGGAAAGTATTGAAGTTTAAAAATCATGTCTCAACAAGCAATGCAAAGTCAGCCGAAGTGGCGATTATTACTTCGAAAAATATTTCGTTTTCAACGAGGTTATTTTGTGTTACCTTATTTATTTTTGGCCGCAATTTTTATCATTGTTCCACTAATAATTTTGTTTGTTCAAGCGTTCATGTCATTTGAGGGCGATTTCACTTTTGACAACTTCCGTTCATTTTCAGAGGTTGGGGGATGGTCACTGCTTTGGCGCTCTGTTCAAATTGCAGGACTAACAACTCTGATTTGTTTGCTCATTGCCTATCCCGTTGCCTTAATCCTTTCATCAAAAAACCTAAAAGTTCCAATTATTATCATAATGTTTTTCATTGTCCCGATGCTCATCAATGTTGTTCTTCGAACATTCGCACTCAGAGAAATTTTCATCTGGATTGAACGACTTGTCAGAGAAAGCAGGGGAGAAATTTTTCACCTCAGTGACAATTTCAAAATCGTAACAGCGCTCATCCTCGACTATTTTCCGTTCATGCTCTTGCCGATTTACACCATTTTGAGAACTCAAGACAGAAGCCTCTCGGAAGCCGCGTCCGACCTTGGTGCGTCGAAACTTAGAGTCTTTATCAAAATCGTTCTCCCTCTTAGTTTGTCAGGCATAATAAGCGGAATCATGATGGTCTTTTTGCCAGCAATTTCAAACTTTGCAGTGCCATATGTCGTCATGGAGTTTTTCAACGCAGATTACCAACTGCTTGGAAACTTGATTTGGGACCAATTCAGCAGTCGAGCGACCTACAACGTCGGAGCTGCTTATGGATTAATACTACTACTACTCGTTGCGACTTCTGTTGCAATAATAACAAAGTTCACAAAAGGAAAAGCAAAAGGTGGAATTTCATTCTAGAAAAAAATGGTTAAACAAAACATCAAAACTGCATTAGGATTCGTCGGAAGGTTTTTTGTCAGAACCCGAAGGATTTGGGCTTTCGCTTTCTTGGCGCTGGTGCTAATGTTTTTGTATATGCCACTTATCATAGTCTTTGCCTTTTCTTTCACAACGGGCGAGATTGGAACGTGGAACGGATTTACTCTCGACCTTTACTTGACTTTCTTTCGACACGAAGCCGCGCGCACTGCTTTTTTGAACACTTTTCTCATTGCAATTATCGCCGCTGTCATCGCGACAGTAATCGGAACAATGGCCGCGGTTGGAATGTTTTATTTGAGAAAATGGAGAAAAAAAGCAGTCAACACAATCAATCAAATACCACTAACAAACGCAACAGTCGTGACGGGTGTTTCAATAATGCTCTTGTTCCTCTCCCTTAGATTCATTCCTTTTGGCTATGTCGCGATTATTATCGCCCACACAATGATGTGCATTCCGTTCGTTGTTCTCGTTGTCACTCCCAGAATGTATCAACTCAATCCGAACCTATTAGACGCAGGAATGGACTTAGGGCTTGGGCCAGCAAAAGTCATGTTTAAAGTTTTGTTGCCCCAACTTCTTCCAGCCATTTTTGCCGCATTCTGTCTTGCATTCGCAATCAGTCTCGATGACTTCATTTTGACAGTTTTCATCAGAGGTGAAATCAACACTATTTCAACATTCATTGTCACGCATGGAGGATATTTAAGGTCGCCAATTCAAAGACGAGCATTCTTCAGAGCAATTGCTTCAGTCATGTTCATGATGACAATAGTCGCAGTAATCCTAGTGTATTGGTATGTTCAAAGAAGAAAAAGAAAGCTTGCAAAAGCTTAGATTCGCAAAAAATTAATTTCGTATTTTTCGCAAAAGCGATTAAGATAAAACTACCATGTCAACAATATTAAGCATGGTAAACAAGGAGAAAAAATGAAAAAACTAATAACAAAATGCGCGCTTGTGCTTTTAGCACTTGTCCTGTCAGTCCCAGCATTCGTGGCATGTTCGCTTCCGCGCTACAGAGAATTGTGGGTCTACAACTGGGGATATTTCATGCACCCAGAAGTTTTCACAAGATTTGAAGACTACATGCTAAGTCAACATGGAGAAAGTATTCGTGTTCGCGGATTTTATTTCGATTCAAATGAAACAGCCTACAGAACTATCGCCGAGCAAGGGCTTGATCGCGACATAGTTGTCCCAAGTGACTACATGGTCTATAGGCTTCGTGCAGGTGGCTATTTGCAACCTCTTGACCATGCATTGATTGCATCAGAGCTTGAAATTCACTATGGGCTTGGTCATGTTTCAAGCATCGATTTTCGTGACTTATTAAGAGAAGAAATCTATCGCGGAGCAAACGAGTCTTTTGACCAAGGACTTCTTTACAGCATGCCATTCCTTTGGGGAACTTTGGGAATAATGTATAACCGCAATATCATTTCAAATGCAAACGACATCGCAGCAATGCGCTCATGGGGCTCTCTATTCGGTGCAGGCGGAATCAGCCAAAGAACAGCAGAAACGGCTCCGTCAGTTTTCATGAAGAGCGCCCAAGTTCGCGACAACTATGCGGCAGCAATGTTGTTCTATTTTTCAGATGAACTAAGAGCAAGAAGCAACAATTTAACTGATTTTTCTCGTCCAGAATATATTGAGTTAATGACTGCAATTTTCACTGATTTTTCTCATGGGGCTGTGCAGACAAATTTTTGGTATAGAGAGTTTAATATTGTTGACCCATTTGACCATGCTGTTGAAATCTTGAGACAACAAAGAAGAGACATGAACGTTGTTTTCGAAATGGACACAGGAATGTTCAACATGCAACAAAACATTCCAGCAGCAACCGCAGGACTTGCTTGGTCAACTGACGCAGGCTTCGTCATGAATGACAACCCGTATGCTCCAGTTGCTGACATGCTCTATTATGTCGTTCCAGAAGAGGGCGCAAACCTTTGGATTAACAACCTTGTCATTCCAAGAAACGCAGGAAACTATCGCCTTGCAAACAAATTTATCGCGTTCTCACTAAGAGAAGATATTTCGCAATTGAACACTCTCTCAACAGGTTCACCTGCCGCAAACCATGTTGCAATGGTTGAACTGGAAGAGACTCTAAGAGCGGACAATGCAAGATGGGAAGGACGTCCTGCTCACTTCAAACCAATGGTTCTTGACCTCATGTTCCCGTCTGACAATGTCCTTGAAAGGTCTTTCGTTATGGGTGACTTCGGCGCAAGATTCGGTGAAGGCTCGCTAATGTGGAACAGAGTCACAGCACCACTATAAAAAATTAATGCAGAACGTTGAATTCAGAATGCAGAATAATTGTCAGAAAACAAAAAATAACCTAGAAAAAAATTAATTTTAACAACTATTCTGTATTCTGCGTTCTTAATTCAAAAAATGAAAAACTATGATGTCATAGTAGTGGGATTAGGTCACGCGGGAGTTGAAGCTGCGATTGCCTCAGCCAAATTAGGAAACAGAACGCTTGCGTTGTCGATAAGTCTTGACAACGCAGGCTTTTTGGCTTGTAATCCCAGTATTGGAGGAACAGCAAAGGGGCACCTTGTTTGTGAGATTGACGCACTTGGTGGAGTCATGGGGCAAGTGGCTGACGCAACAATGTCGCATTTGAGAATGCTAAACGCGTCCTATGGTCCAGCAGTCCATTCGTTGCGTGCCCAAGTTGACAGATTCAAATATCACTTTCACATCAAAAAACTTCTTGAAACGACAGAAAATTTGACAATTCGGCAAGCGGAAGTCAAGCGCTTAATAACGCATAACGAGGATAAGTGTGGAGAGTGGAGTGTGAAGAGTGGAGTTAATGATAAACATAATTTAACCTTAATTCCAAACTCCAAACTTCAAACTCTCAATTCCAACATTGCTGGAATTGAGACTGTCCAAGGACAAATCTATAACGCAAACAAAGTAATACTTGCTTGTGGAGTGTATCTTAATTCAGAAATCATCACGGGAAAGACTGTTGAAAAAAAAGGGCCAAGCGGATTTTCGCGCTCAGAATATCTTGAGGAAAGCTTGACATCTCTCGGCTTTGAACTTCGTCGCTTCAAAACAGGGACGCCAGCAAGAGTCAAAAAAAATAGCGTTGACTTGACGAAATTAACAGTCCAAGAAGGAGAAGACACACCATACTCTTTTTCGACTCTGTCAAACCCTAAAAAGGTTGACAAATTTTCTGAACACTGTTATATGGGCTACACCAACGCTAAAACCCATGAACTTATTCGTGAGAATTTGCACCTCTCTCCGCGTTATGGCGGATTGTCAAGCGGAGCAGGGGCAAGATATTGTCCGTCAATTGAAGACAAAATCGTGCGTTTTCATGACAAAGAAAGGCATTCGTTTTTTCTAGAGCCCGAGGGCGCCGACACAGTTGAATCTTATGTCCAAGGTTTGTCAACAGCATTTCCGTCGGATGTTCAAGAAAAACTCTATCAAACAATTGAAGGCTTTGAAAAAGTCGAAATAATGAGAGACGCTTATGCAATTGAATATGATTGCATTGACCCGCTTGAACTTTATCCAACCCTCGAATCAAAACGAATATCAGGACTCTTTTTCGCTGGGCAAATCAACGGAACTTCTGGCTACGAAGAAGCGGCCGCACAGGGATTGGTTGCGGGAATTAATGCTTCTCTCTCAATGAGAAAAACACAACACACAATACGCAATGGTTGTGAGAGCGAAAAAGACAATTTACCACACACTTCCAGATTTCTAAATGCCTCATTAAATCAACTAATCCTCACCCGAGACACATCCTACATAGGAGTTCTCATTGA
>WQSV01000030.1 GCA_009787685.1 Bacillota bacterium | reverse complement strand
AAAAACACATACCTTCGAGGTGGGGGGACAACAGCGCATTTATTTAATGCGAATGAAAACACGATTTGCGATTTGGCAAAAGGACACATTAACACTGAAAAGCCGAATATAGGTGAAATTGAAATTGTTGAAAAAAAATTGAAAATCAATATGTTTGCGCGAATTATGTCTGGCATGACTCCAGAAATAGAGTTGATTTGCAATAATATCTCAATAAAAGAAAATGGTAGAAACAAGGTCCAACAAGCAAAAAATGCGCCAATTAAAAAAGAGGATATTGAAAAATTTCTTCGCAAATGTGGCGGAACAGTCTTTGAAATCGAAAAATTCTTACTTGAATGTGATGACAATATTTTTATTAGTGTCAAGGAATTGAATGAACTAAGGCGACAGGCGATTGCAAAACTAGAAAATGAAATTCTCAAAAATTATACTACTATTCATAAAATTGCAGGGAACTCACCACTTAGTTTCTTGAAAACAGATGATGATTTGCGGGACATTGGCGCCTGCACTGTGAACATGGTCGGAGTCTACTACAAAAGAATGCTTGCGGTCAACTCATTTTCTCAAATTCAATTTGCCCCAACTAATATTGATTGCATCATCTATGTCACGCATACTTTTGAAGAGGTAGTGGTCAAAGACTTTGTGGCTCGTGCAAAAGAAAAACTAGATTTGCCAATATATCTAAATTTACCGAATGTTGCGAGGGAAGGAGATGTTGCAATTCTCAAAAACCTAGTTGCAAAAAACATCGTTGATGGCTATATTATAAACAACCTCTATGCATTTGAATTGACTAAAGGAAAAAGCATCATTCTTGGAACTCATCTAAACATTGTTAATGATGACTTTGATTATTCAAGCACTCAAAGAATTTTGTCGTTTGAGTCAAGAGAAACATTTTCGCACCATGACATAGTTTATGCATTTGGTAAGCCTTCCGTCATGACTTTGTGTCATTGTCCAAACAATCAAAAGTGTGGTTATCGATGTGGAAGAGACTTTTTTTTAAAAGACGAAAAGGGTGCGAATTTCGTCTTGAAAAGAACAAAAATAAAGCATTGTTATTTCAATATGCATCACAACATCCCAATAAACATTCTGCCATTATTAGATGATGGAGCAAAAGTAAAAGCTCCAAATTTACTTTTTGATTTTTCAGGACTGAATGAAAAAGAACTCAAAGAACTGGATTTTAACGAGTTGTCTAAAAAGCCACATCAAAGCACTAGAGGGCATTTCGGAAAGGGTGTTGAGTGAAAAAATAAAAAGATATAGCAAAAAATAATAGAAAAACATTTGACGACAATACTAATCATGTGCTACAATAGCAAAAGTTAGCAAAAACTAACTTCAAGGAAACGAGGTTTGAAAAAAATAAAAAGCAAAATTGAATCAAGAGGACTGGAGAGAAGGACTAGTGAAGATGAAACAACAAGCGAGTTGTTTTCAACTTTTACATGTGGAGAAAACGAAAATCAAATGAGTGACTCTCTTCAAATTCTTGCGAGCGGATTAAATAATATTGCAGAAAAAGAAGATAGGGTGGAAGAAAAATCAGCAAATAATGAATTGGTCGAATTGAAAAGCGAGAAAAACTTTCAGACTTCAATCACTGCAATCCAACCGCTAGTCACCTTTCAACCTCCTTTGCAAAAACAAAAATGGTTCAAGCAATTGAAATGGGTTCTCCTTATTTTGGGCGGAGTATTGTTCTTTTCTTCAATTGCTTCAATTTTCACCGAGTCATTTGGAATAACTCTTCGCAACATAATAAACGGCGATGAAAACACTATTAGGCTAATTATTCACGCTCAAATTCCAAGAACACTTCTTGTTATTGTGACGGGAGTTGGGATGAGTATTTGCGGACTGATTATGCAGTCGCTAACGAACAACAAATATGTTTCTCCGATGACAACAGGGACGCTTGATGGTGCAAGGCTCGGGGTTTTGCTCGCGATGATGATTGTTCCGGGGGCAACACTGCTTGTTCAAGGGGCTTTTTCATTTGCCATCACAATGGGAACAACAGTGCTTTTCATCATTTTAATCAACCGTCTCAAAGTCAAAAACAAAATGTTTGTTCCACTTGTTGGAATTATCTATGGCGGTGTTATAGCATCAATCACAACAATAATAGCAATTCAGCAAGATGGAGCGCTCCAAACTATTATGCAAAGACTTGTTGGAAACTTTACTTTGACGCTATCTGGTTGGGATATTTGGATTCCAATCATGATAATTTCTGGTTTGGTTGTTATTTCTTATGTTTTCTCAAATTGGTTCATGATAGCAGGTCTTGGAGAGGGGACAGCAAAAAATCTTGGATTAAATTATCGCTGGACAGTCAATCTTGGGCTTTTCATAGTGTCAGCAATAACTGCAATGATTTTGCCAACAGCGGGAATTTTCCCATTCCTTGGATTGATTGTGCCAAATATAGTATCTCTCTATATGGGAGATAACATTAGACGCGCTTTGCCGGTGACAGCATTATTTGGTGCGATATTCCTTCTTGTTTGCGACATTTTGGCAAGAGTGATTATTTGGCCATCAGAGATGCCAGCGGGTGTCGTTGTTGGTGTGCTTGGCGCCGCAATTTTCTTGCTCCTTTTGTTCTTGCAAAGTGACACTTTGAAAAGCTTGAAAGGCGCAATAAAAAGAAGAAGAGAGAAAAAATTGGGTGAGGGGGTGACAAATGGATAAACTGGAAAAAACATTTGATGATTCACAAGCACCACTTGAGCAAAACAAAACTCAAAGCCCAATCGAAACAATTGAGGTGACTTCAACAAAGAAAAAAAAGACAAACAAAGTTCTTTTGAAAATAGGGGCATTTTTTAAAAAGCCATATTCAAAACTAGTTATTTGTTCGGCGGTTCTTGCTGGGGTAATGGCTTTATATTTGTTCTATGGACTTTTAGGGCTTCCAAGAGAGATAATACTATTTGACCTTGTTGAGTTAAGGCTCATGCCTTTTGCTGCAATGGTTTTGGTTTCAGTTTGCGTTGGCTATTCAACCGTTACTTTCCAAACGGTGACGAATGCTCGAATATTGACCCCGGGGGTTTTGGGTTTTGAAAACATCTATATGTTTATTCAAACATTTATTGTTTTTGCTCTTGGCTCAGCCTATATGTTCTTAATATCTGGAACAGAGAATTTTATCATTTCAGTAGTTGCGATGGTTGTTGTTGCTGGTCTTATTTTCATTCCAATGTTGACAAGGGGGGGAACAAAAGGAGTTTTCACGCTTTTGCTTGTTGGAATGATTCTCAGCACTTTTTTTGCAAGTTTGACAACTCTAATGCAATATCGAATTGACCCAGACGAATTCTTGGTTTTGCAAGCACTAATGTTTCCATCGTTCAGTTCGCCAAATTCAAGAATAGTGCTGGTTTCTGCCATTATCATTCTTGTGACATTGCTTTTCACTCCATCAGCAAGAAGAATGGACGTTTTGAGTTTGGGGAGAGAGACTTCAATCAGTCTTGGTGTCAATCACAAATTCATGAGTATAAGGTTGTTGGTCATGGTCGCCGCATTAGTTTCAGTTTCGACTGCTCTTGCTGGACCTATGATGTTTTTGGGGCTTTTAGCTGCGAACTTGTCGTATCAAATAATGAAGACCCACAAACACAAATATACTATCCCAGTTGCAATTTTGATTTCAGCAGTTGCAGTGTTTACGGGACAGTTCTTAATTGAACATGTTTTCACAAGCCCGTGGATAATCGAAAATATTTTTGGTGGCAGGTCAATCACGGTTCCAATCGCGGTCATGATTAACTTTGTCGGCGGAATCTATTTCATAATATTGTTATTGAAAGAAAGAAAAAAAGCAAAGTAGCGGGTGCCCTCGACATGTTTGTCGGGAGAGTTGGTGAGGAATTTTGCCACTTGTAGTAATAAATAAATGTTTAAAATAGACTCTTGCTAGGGGAAGTTTGGCGAGGTGTATTGCCATGATAGGAGAATATAATGTTTGAAATAAAAAATTTAACAAAAAGATATGGCACGAGAAAAGTGCTTGACAATGTTTCTCTCTCGTTCAAAACGGGGACGATAACTTCGCTTGTTGGGGCAAACGGAGCGGGAAAGTCCACTCTTTTGTCGTGCATGGCAAGACTTCTCAAACAAGACGAGGGGGACGTTTTCTTTGAAGGGAAAAACATAAAAGAATTCAAAAACGCAGAGATTGCAAAACGAGTCGCATCACTTCGTCAAAACAACACTTTTAGCATTAGGTTGACAGTCAGAGAGTTGGTTGCATTCGGAAGATTTCCTCACTCAAAAGGAAGATTGACAAAAAAGGACGATGAAATAATAGATAGAGCTTTGGACTATATGTCAATGTCCCACATGAAAGACAAATATATTGATCAATTGTCGGGAGGTGAGAGGCAGCGAGTTTTTATTGCGATGATAGTTGCTCAAGACACTGACCACATTTTGCTTGACGAACCGCTTAATAACCTTGACATGAAGCAATCTTCGTCAATGATGAAAATACTTCGCAATATCGTCGATGAAACGAAAAAGACAATCATTATCGTTATTCACGACATCAATTGCGCAAGCTGCTATTCTGACGAAATTGTTGCTCTCAAAAACGGGAAGTTAATGATTCAAGCAACTCCCGAAGAATTTATGAAGGAAGAAGTCATCAAAGAAATTTTTGAAGTTGATTGCAAAATAGCGGACGTTGCTGGAAATAAAATTTGTGTCTACCACAACTGTGAAAATTGTGCTGATGATGAAGGAAAGGTTTTGCACTCTCATGGTTGTGCTGACTGTGCGGACAAACCGCTTTAATTAAGTTGAAAATTGAAAAGTGTGGACGATATTTTTTTGTTCGCACTTTTTTGTTTGGAAATTGGTTTGGATATTGATTTCATGGGCTCTTAAAAAAATTAAAAAAACTTTTGAAAAACTGCGTTAAAATAGTTGACGGTGACATAAATATGTTGTAGAATATATTTAAAGTTAGCGTTGGCTAACTAAAATTATTATAAAAAGTTAGCAATTGCTAACTGAGGCAATTATGCCCAAAGGAGAAAACAGAATGAAAAAGAAACTATTAGCAATAGTTTTGGCGATTGTCATGGCATTCGCTGTCGGGGCTTTCTTTGTTGGTTGTTCAGACGATTTCAACAGAGACAACTATATTGCGAGAGACGAAGTCTACACAATGCTGTCGAGACTTGAAGAACTCAACCAAGCGCAACTAGCCGCTCAAATGACTGTTGAGCAGTCTCGCCTTGAATATGAAAGGTATGTTCGCGAATATGCAGGACAACTTCAAGCAAGGGAAGATGGACGCTTTTGGAGAAGAAGGCAGGAAGATATAGTTAACTTCAGCGCAAACGCAGAAACAAGAGCGATTCAAGAAGAGGAGCAAGCTGAAAGAATTGAAGCTCTTCCAGCGGAAATCATCGCAGCGAGAAACACTTGGATTGTTGCGCAAGATGCATTACTCAAAGCGCAAGAAGCGTTCACAAATGCTCTTAATGGCAATCTTGAAGATTTGCGTCCAGAGCAACATGTTAGAGTTCGCAATCGTTTTTATGAAAACCATCTTGCCCAATTTGAAAACGCTGGAATCATTGCAAGAGGTGTGCGACCGACCCAATATGTTTATGTTGTGCCAAACCCACAAAATGTTGTTGTGATGTGTCTTGCCGCTCTTGACACTATGATTGCACTCGGACTTGAAGACAGAGTTGTTGGTTTCGCTCATTTAACTGCACCTTCTTATATTGATGAAGTTTTCCCAAGAACTGGGCCAAACGCGCTTCCAGACGTCAGTATGGAATACCCTCATGACCCGAACTACAGAATGCTTGTGCAACTTGAGGTTGACCTTATCATTATCAGTGGAAGACAAAGAACTGGCAGACATTCATCGAACCACTTTGCAAGACTTTCTCAAATTGCTCCAACAATTGACCTTGGAGCTTATGCAGGAACAGACGAATTTCTTGAAAGTGTTTTTGACAATCTAGAAACTCTAGCGAAAATTTTCGGACTTGAAGAAAAAGCTCAAGAAATGATTTTGACTCTTAATTCTGAAATTGCAAGAGTTAACACGATTGCAACAGAATTGAATCTTGACGTTGCGCTCCTTCAATTGAATGCGGGGAGAAGCGTTCATGCTTATGGCCCAAATGGAAGATATTCTTTTGTTTTTAGAGAATTTGGGTTGACAAACGCACTTTCTGGATTCCCAGCAACTGAAGCTAACCATGGAATGCCAGTCACAGCTGGAACGCTTGTCCGCGATAATGTTGATGTCATCTTCGTTATTTATCGCGACAGACTTGATTTGGAAAGAGCGGATAACAATGTTATTGCAAACACTATTTTGAATCATGCAATGTTCCAAGGAATGAGAGCAATTCAAAATGAACATGTTTTTGCCCTCAACAGTGCGCTTTGGTATCTTGTTCAAGGCGGTTTCAATGGCTTGCAGATCCAAGTTGAAGAAATATTAACTGCTCTTGAAACGGTTGCTGAATCGCTCTAATTTTGCTCCTTAATGTAGAAATGCATTTCCACATTTTTTCATGGTGAACACCTCGCTCTTTTGGAGAGAGGTGTTCTTTTTTTGAGCTGGCTTAACCAAAATGGTATTACGTGGTGTGAGCAAAAAATTTCAACAACAATTGAATTAAAAAATAAAGAGTGACTGGCTTGGAGATGGTGCTTGTGTTTGAAAATGTTATAACCGAATCTTTCAGCTATTGTTCGTATGTTTTTTTGAAACAATAGCGTATTCGTGGCGAATTGCAAGTTAGTGGGACTCTTCTTTTTTTGCAATTATTTATTAATATTTTCCCAAAACTTGCTTTACAAACTTCATAGTTCATGTTATAATAGTGTTATTAATAGTAAAGAGGTGAAAAAACTATGCCATTAAAATCAAGATATAATGCAAATTTTACGGGTGACGTGACCTATGGAAACAAGGTTGTCGAAGGAATTATTGAACTTGCGGTGAAGGAAATTAACGGAATTTCATCACTTTCTGGGAAAGGCGTCAAATGTGAAATTGTTGGAGAAAAAGTCAATGTTGAGGTTTTTGTCAATGTTCTAAACACTGTCAGTTGTCCAGATGTTGCTTTCAGAGTTCAAGAAAATGTCAAAAAAACTTTAGAGAGCATGACGAGCTATAAAGCGGGAAGCATTGATGTCAATGTTTGTGACCTTGCTATTTGTGGACTTGAGAACGCTTAACAAAAAGGATTAAGAAGAAAAAGGCATTTAAGGAAATTTTTTGCTTTTGGCACACAAAAAAAGAAGACAAAAGCATTAAGTAATTTTTTGCTTTTGAGACAAAAATAAGGAGACAAAAGCTTAAAGTAATTTTTTGCTTTTGAGACAAAGAATGTCACGCATACTTGCAAGAGAAAACGTGTTCAAATTAATCTATGAACGCGTCATAAGAAACGAAAAAAATCCACATTCATTTGAAGCGGTGATAAAAAGCACCGAGGAGAGTGAAAAAGAATATATCATATCTCTCTATAACGGCATTGATGAATGCCTTGAGTTTTTGCAAAAAATAATTGAAAGGTTTGCAATTGATTTTAAATTGACACGAATTCATAAAGTCGACTTGGCAATTCTTCTTGTCGCGACCTATGAAATACTTTTTGTTGAAGACATTATTGAAGCGATTAGTGCGAATGAAGCAGTCGAAATTGCAAAGAAATTTTCAAACGAAGACAGCGGTAAATTTATTAATGGGATTTTGGCAAGCGTCATTAAAGACAAAGATAATTTAATTGAAGAGTTCAACAAAAAAGATGAAGTGATTGAAGAAGAGGTGTTTCTTGAAGAAATAGAAAAAGAAGCAACAGAGGAAATTTTTAAACAAGATAACAACTAAATTGCGACAAAAGTTGTCGCGACACAGGAGGAAAATGAAAATGGCGAAAATAATTGACGGCAAAGCATTGTCGGAAGAAATTATTGCAAAAACAAAGGTGAGTGCGGAAGAATTTGAGAAAAAACACTCAAGAAAACCGTCTCTTGCAGTAGTTTTAGTTGGAGACGATGAAGCTTCAAAAGTCTATGTTGGAAGCAAAATTAAAAGAGCGGAAACAGCAAACATTGAGTCTATTGCGTGTTTCTTGCCGGCAAACACGACGCAAGAGGTCTTGGAAGCAAAAATCAAAGAACTAAACGAGAGCGATAGAATTGATGGAATCTTAGTTCAACTTCCACTTCCGAAGCATCTTGATGAGAAGAAGATTGTTGGAATGGTTCGAGTTGATAAAGATGTTGATGCGTTCAGTAACCAACACATGGGAGATATTCTCTTGGGTCATGATGGACTAGTTTCATGCACTCCAGCTGGAATAATAGAATTAATCAAGTCCACTGGTGAGACGATTGCTGGAAAAAACGCAGTTGTTGTGGGGCGTTCAAATATTGTTGGAAAGCCGGTTGCAATGTTGCTTTTAAATGAGAGTGCAACGGTTACGATTTGTCACTCAAAAACAAAAGATCTCGCATTTCACACTAAAAACGCGGATATTCTTGTTGTCAGCATTGGCAGAAAAGAATTTATCCACGGCAAAGACATTAAAAAAGGTGCAATTGTTATTGACGTTGGAATCAATCGTCATGACGGAAAACTCTATGGCGATGTTGAGTTCCAGTCAGCTGAAAAAGTCGCATCCCATATCACTCCAGTTCCAGGAGGGGTTGGACCAATGACTATTGCAATGCTCATGGCAAACACTTTGAAAGCGGCGGAAATAAGAGTGATAAAATAAGAGTTAAGAGTGACGATGTTGTCAAATTAATTTAACAACATCGTCACTCTTAACTTTCCACTCTTCAATTTTTTTAAAAAAATTATGACTAAAAATCTAACTGTTTCTCAATTAAACTCATTTATCAAGGGCGTGTTTGTCGATGAGTATATTTTGCATGACATTTGGGTGTCAGGTGAGGTTCGCGAGTTTAAAGTTTCGGGAAACTCTGTTTATTTGACACTTTGCGAAAACGAGTGCGTTTTGAGTTGTGTGAAGTTTTCGTTGATTGAAAGGATTGAAGTTGGGACAAAAATAATGCTTCGAGGTGGTGTCAATTTTTTTGAAAAGGGCGGAAGGGTCACTTTTGTTGTAAAAGAAGTCAAAATTGAGGGAGAGGGCGAAAATGCACTAAAACTCAAAAAACTAAAAGAGAAACTAAAGAATGAGGGGCTTTTTGAAAAAGGAAAAAAACTTCCAAAATTTATTAAAAAAGTATGCGTAATAACGGGTGCTGCGGGAATTGTCATTCATGATATTCTTTCAGTTTTGAAAAATTTCCCGATTGAATTATTCGTCTTTCCTGTCAAAATTCAAGGTGAAGGTGCAAGTGAAGACATAATCCGAGCGCTTATGGCGGTGGAGAGTGGGGTGTTTGATTGTGTTCTGATTACACGGGGTGGGGGAAGTGCGATTGACCTTGATGTTTTTAATTGCGAAAAACTATCGCGATTAGTTGCGAATTATTCTCTTCCAGTCATTTCTGCAATTGGTCATGAAGTTGATTTCACGCTTGTTGATTTGTGTTCAAGGACGAGGTGTGCAACGCCTTCGCTTGCAGCTCAAATTATTCTTGACACATATCTTTCCAATCTTTCTGAAATTCAACACTTCAAAGAAAAAATTTCAATTCTCATTATGCGATTATATGAAAAAAAATCATTCGCTTTAAAGAGTCTGTCGAATGAAATAACTTATGCTGGAGAGAAAAAGATATCGCACTATGTTCGAAAAATAACAATGAATGCTCAAGCTATGACGAACATAATGGAATCGAAATTGAAACAAGACGAGCAAAAAATTGTGAATGTTGCAGAAGTCTTGGAACAAGTAAGTCCATTAAAATTGTTAAAACGTGGTTTTGTCAAAGTTGAGAAAAACGGAAAAACAATAGTGAATTTAAACGATGTCAAAAAAAATGACATTATTGACGTCATTCTTCACGATGGAACGCTTAACGCGGAAATCAAAAAAATAGAGGTGAGATAAAATGGAATTTGAAAAAAACCTAAATGAACTTGAAAAATTAGTTGCAAAAATGCAAGACAAGAATATATCGCTTAATGACGGAATTGCTCTTTATGAAAAGGGAATTACTCTCACTCGAAAAGCGCTCGACGATCTCGGTTCATCAAGAAGCAAAATTGTTTTGCTTAAAGCGGAAATGGACAAATTAGTTGAAGAGCCGTTTAATGGAGAAATCTAGGAAAACAATGGAAAAGTTTAACAAAACGAAAAAAGAATTTGAAGCGATTTTAAAAAAAATAGCGACATTTGATAAAGTTCCGAATATATTAAGAGAAGCAATTCTTTATTCGCTCATTGATGGCGGAAAGAGAGTTCGTCCTGTCATATTCATTGAAACTTTGCGTGTTTTTGGCAAAGAGATGACTGAACAAGCAAAAAAATTTTGTGTTGCGATTGAGTCATTACATATCTACACGCTTATTCATGACGATTTGCCGAGCATGGATGATGATGATTTTAGGAGAGGAAAACCGTCTTGTCACAAAAAATTTGGAGAAGGCATTGCAATACTCGCTGGAGACTCGCTTTTAAACTATGCTTATGAGTTGATTCTTGAATGCATTGCAGAAACAAAGTGCGAAAAATTCATGGAAGCGGGAAAAGTGTTTTCTAAACTGCTCGGTGCAAATGGACTCATTGGCGGTCAATCATTAGATATATTTGGAGATAAGATGACTGATGAAAATTTGAACTACATCTTTGAAAACAAAACAGTCGCTCTTTTGAAATCTGCCGCATTATGTGGAGCAATAATTGGCGGAGCAACAAAAGAAGAACAAGAATTTATTTCAAAATTCATCTACCATTTTGGATTTGCTTTTCAAATACGCGATGATATGATTGAAAGTGCTAATGGAGAAGAACCGAGTTTTTGCGATTTTGTCGGGTTCTATGGCATTGAAAAAGCAAAGATTGAACTAGAAAACCACACCCAAAAAGCACTAGTTGCATTAGGTGAGCTAAAACAAGACACTTCATTTTTAGAAGAATTGACTCTTTTTGCGTCAAAAAGAGAATATTAAAAAACTTTAATTTTAAAAAACTGAAAGCATAAAACTGATTTTTAAGGAGTTCTTTTTTTGCATCAAGAAGAGATTGCAGAATATATCGAAAAAATTAATTCGCCAGACGAATTAAAAAATCTCACAATAAAGGAATTAACAGCCTATTGTGAGGAAATTCGTGATGAAATTGTGGGTGTGTCGAAAAAAAATGGCGGACATCTTGCATCAAATTTGGGCATAGTTGAACTTACAGCATGTCTTCATTATGTTTTTAATTCACCAAAAGACAAATTGATTTTTGATGTTGGGCATCAAACTTATGCTCACAAAATCATAACTGGAAGACGAGAAAAGTTCAAAAATCTGAGAACTAATGAGGGCACTTCGGGCATGCCCAATCATCTTGAGA
>WQSV01000029.1 GCA_009787685.1 Bacillota bacterium | reverse complement strand
TTATGAACCCCATAAAATCTGTCGTAATTAAACTCTCTGTCAATCCTTTCATAATGCCCTTGCAAAAACTGCACCTTCAATTCATTGTTTGGGTCAGTGCAGTAATCTCTTGAAGAACACCCCAACATCGGCACCGCAAAAGCAATCCCCAAAACTGCAACTAATATTAATTTCAAAATTTGTTTTTTCATGTTAATCCATTTCCTTTCATTGATTTTCCAAAACAGGGAACATTCCCATTTTTGAAAATCAAAATCTCTTGACAAGAGCGCTGAAAGCCCTTGTCAAGCGCTTTCAGCCCATTTGTGGGAGATTGCTATTACGAGAACTTCTCCGACAGAGGCATTGAAAACCCTTGACAAGGGTCTTCGACCCTTTTGACGGAGAGTGCGAATACAAGCAGAACTCGACAAACCAGTCGAAGACTGTTGACAAGGGCTTTCAGCCCCTTTGTTGGAGTGTCTCTAGTAGTAGCAATCTCCGACAAAAGTATCAAAGATGCTTGACAAGGGTCTTCGACCCCTCTATTAGGGAATTTCTAATAAAAACAATTTCTCACAAAAGTATCAAAGATACTTGACAAGCATATTGTAATGATATATATTTAAATTGCATAAAAAAAAAGGAGACCTTACATATCATGGCTGAAGAAAAGGCAAAGAAAGCGACGGTGACGAAAAAAACTGTCGAAACGAAAGAAAAAAGGGCGACCACTCCGAAGACTGCTGCATCAAAGACTGCTCCTAAAAAAACAACCACAACTAAAACCACTGTAACTAAAGCAGTGGAATCAAAAAAGGCGACCACGACTCCAAAAACAAAATCAACTTCCAAAAAGACGACAGTTGCTCCAAAGTCAACTCCGACAAAAGAGACGAAGTCTTCGAATAGCCCAAAAGTCCTATATGTTTCAAGTGAAGCATATCCTTATGCCGCGACGGGTTCAATGGGGGAAGCACTTCTTGGATTGCCGAGAGCAATGAGAAATTCTGGTTCAAAAGTTGGAGTAATCATGCCTCTCTATGAAAGAATTGACAAGCAAGCGCTAACTCATGTGACCAACATTGAAGTTCATCTTGCATGGAGAACCCTTTCATGCGGTCTTTTTAAAACAATTCATGACGGAGTTGAATACTATTTCGTTGAAAATGACTATTACTTCAAAAGAGAACACCTCTATTCATATTATGACGATGTTGAGCGTTTCGCGTTTTTTTCAAAAGCTATTCTTGAATTGCTTCCTCACATCAGTTTCACTCCAGATATTTTGCATTGCCACGACTGGCAAACCGCACTAGTGAGTGTCTATCACAAACTATTTTTTGCTGACCTCCACAAAAACCTTAAAACAGTTTTCACTATCCACACTGTCGACTATCAAGGGAATTTTGATTTTTCAACAGTTGAAGACATTTTTGGGATTGATGCTTATCACTATCCATCTCTTGAGTTTGATGGTCAAGTCAACCTTTTGAAAAGTGCGATTGAATATAGCGACGTTATCACAACAGTCTCTCCAACATATTTAAAAGAATTGTTGTCTAACACTTCAAATCTTTCAAATATCATCAAAGACAACGTCCACAAGTTCAAAGGAATTTTGAACGGAATGGACACAAAAAAATATAACCCAGAAACAAACCCGTCACTTTTCAAAAACTTCTCTTCAAAAACTTTGGAAGAAGACAAAAAAATCAACAAAACAGAACTTCAAAAAATGTTATCGCTTCCAGTTGATGAGTCTGTTCCAATTCTTTGTGTTGTTGGCAGAATGACAAGAGAAAAAGGCTATGAATTGCTTCGCAGAACAATGGACGATATGCTCTCAAGAAACATTCAAATGATTCTGTTGGGAGAAGGTGACATCGACCTTGAAAACTATTTCATGCACATGTCCCATTCCTATAACAACAAAGTCAGCGCAATAGTTGCTTATAACCGCGATCTTGCCAACAAAATTTTCGCAGGCTCTGATGTTCTCTTGATGCCATCAAGGAGAGAAGCATGCGGGCTTGCCCAAATGGTCGCGTCTTGCTATGGTTGTGTTCCGCTTGTCAGAAAAACTGGTGGACTTGGCGACAGCATAGTCGATTGTGAAGGAGGGGATGTTGGTAACGGATTCGTCTTCCAAAACTTTGAGCCGGGCGAATTTATGCATGCGTTCGATAGGGCTATCGGTCTCTATTTTGACTATCGTGAAAAATTCAACGGACTAGCAAAAAGAGTAATGCAACACGATTTTTCTTGGGACAAAAGTGCCAAAGAATATGCCGAACTCTACAACAACCTAACAAAATAACTATTAAAAAAAGAGATGCCAATTTAAAAATTGACATCTCTTTTCTTTATTTTCAAAAGATAATTTGGAACTGTGAGGTTTTTTTCAATAGCAAGCAGTTGCTGGGAATCCGACATTAGTTGAGAGGAACATGCAAATTTTTGCGGGCAAACTAATCAAAAAACACCGCTAGGAGAAGTGGCGGTGTTTTTTTGATTAGAATTTTTTTATTGCTATCCTTCAAACTTTGTTTTTACGATTTTGTTCAAAGTTTTCTTGGGCATTAGCTTTGCGCCAACTCCTGTCAAAATGTTTTTGAATCCAGTCGCTATTGTGAGTGGAGGATTTTTTTTCTTCAAAGTCCCAACTATGATTTTTGCGACTTCGGTTGTTTCCATTCCTTCTTGCTCGTCCTTTTTGAGGTTCTCTGTTGAACATGAGCATGCTTTGTCATAACAAGTGTTTGCAGTGTCTTCAATGTCACGGCTATATGAAAAGCTTGTTCTTGTTCCTCCCGGCATGACGAGTGTTGAATGAAGTCCAAGCGGTTTGATTTCTTGGCTCAATCCTTCGTTGAAACTCTCTAGCGCTGACTTCGTCGCAGTGTAGAATGTCAAATATGGGATTGGCAAGCGCCCAGCTAGTGAGCCGATGAGAATGATTCTTCCGAATCCATTTTCTCGCATGCTCGGAATAACTCGCTTTGCGAATTGAACCGCTCCGAAAAAATTGACCTCAAACATGTAGCGACATTTTTCCATGTCCATGATTTCACATGGTGTTGCCATGCTATAGCCTGCGGAATAGATTGCAACATCAATCTGTCCTTTTGACAATTTCAAGACATCGTCAACTGCTTCCATGAATCCTTCTTCATTCGCAACATCCGCAAGATGATTAGAAATGCCTTTTATGTCCGAAAAGGTTCTTGAAATGTTGAAAACTTCATAACCATCTTGAACAAGCTCCATTGCAGTTGCATATCCAATGCCACTGCTTGCCCCAACTATTAGTGCTGTTTTTCTTAATTTTTCCATGTCTATAGTATTTGCTTGCATAGCAATATATTATGTGTTACAATATAAATATTATGGCATTTGAAATTCACGATGAAACAAAAAACAAAAATTGCACTTGCGGTTGCGGGGAAAAAGCCGAGATTGTCATGCAAGTTGGAGAAAAAACTGACATACCATTGACAAATGATTGTCTTCACAAAATGGTGCTTGAACTTTTTTCGTTCACGGACAGAATCAAAAAAAATCCGATGAAAGAAAAATTTGGCTCATTCAAAGACCGATATGGAATGTTAACGGATTATGGTGTTGCAGATGAAGATGATGGACACAGTCTTATCTTTTTCAACGAAGAAAAGAAAAAAGGCATCCGAATTGAATGGGATGATCTCTACAATTTTGTCAAAAGAACGGACATAAATAATTAATAAACGATTGAATATTCAATGTTCAATATCCATTTAAACATATGATTTATTTAGAAAATTTTAAACTAATAGACGAAGAACAAGATTTTCAAATTGTTCAAAAAATCAAAAATGCTCACACAAGGGATGAACTTTTCCCCCTTGGTTTTTTTGCGAAAAAGCAATTAGCGCGAGTCGATTTTGACCGCATAACTATTTTCTATGGCGGAAATGGTTCGGGGAAATCAACACTTTTAAATCTCGTGGCTGAAAGACTGAATCTAATGCGACATGCTGACAACACCTTAACAGGCGGTTTTTATGACTATGCTGACAATTGTGTTGCGAAAGTCAAGAAAATCCCGGGGGAATCGAGACTATTAACAAGTGAAGATGTTTTTAAAAATATTTTTGAAACCCGATCGAAAAACACTCAAATCGCTGAACGCAAAAGCATGCTTGATGAAGAGTTTGATTATTCATCAAATGACTTCATGTTTGACGGATTTGAAAATTCTCACTTGATTTCAAAAAAACAAGTCAAGCGCTCATTTGTTGAAAAAAACACTGCGTCAAAAGAAAGGCAGTATTCTAACGGTGAAAATGCGCTCCGCTTTTTCAAAGGTGAAATGCAAAAAAAATCGCTTTATTTTTTGGATGAACCAGAAAATAGCATGTCACCGAAATATCAAATGGAGTTGAAAAAGTTCCTTGAAGGGCTTGCTTATGCAAACGATTGTCAACTGGTCATCGCAACTCACTCTCCATTCATACTTGCTTTAAAAGATGCGAAAGTCTATTCATTAGACGACACTCCCGTTAATGTTCAAAAATGGTATGAACTCAAAAACATTAGGCTTTACCATCAATTCTTCTCCGAACATCGCGACCTTTTTGAAATCGAAGACTGGGATGGAAAAATGAAGAAAACAAAGAAAAAATAAAACCATTTAAACTGAAAATTGAAAACTTAGGATAGGATTATTTTTTAAAATTTTAACAATAAATTTCAATTTTCAGTTTTTATCTGGAAAAAGGAAATAAAAAAATGAGTTACGCTGATAAAATTTTTATCCAAAATTGCAAAGACATTCTTCAAAATGGAGTCTGGGACAAACACATTGACGTTCGCCCGCGTTGGGATGACGGCACTCCTGCCCACACAATCAAGAAATTCGCACTCGTTAATCGCTACGATTTGTCGAAAGAGTTTCCGCTTTTGACTATTCGCAAAACAAACACAAATGCGGCAATTGACGAACTCTTGTGGATTTGGCAAAAAAAATCAAACGATGTCAAGGACCTTAACAGCAAAATTTGGAATCAATGGACTGACAAAAACGGAACGATTGGAAAAGCCTATGGCTATCAACTTGGAGTCAAGCATAAATATAAAGAAGGTGAATTCGACCAAGTCGACCGCATCTTGTTTGATCTTAAAAACAATCCATATAGTCGTCGAATCATGTCAAACATCTATGTCCATCAAGACTTGCATGAAATGGAGCTTTATCCATGTGCTTATAGCATGACATTTAATGTCACAAATGGAAAGTTGAATGGCATTTTGAATCAACGTTCCCAAGACATGGTTGTCGCGAACAACTGGAATGTTTCGCAATATTCAATACTCATCATGGCGTTTGCTCAAGTCAGTGGACTCGAGGTTGGCGAGCTTGTTCATGTCATAGCTGATGCTCATATCTATGACCGCCACATTCCAGTGCTTGAAAAAATCATGGAAAACAAACAGCACGAAGCACCGAGTCTCAAAATCGACAAATCAATTAAAAATTTCTATGATTTCACAGTAGACTCTTTCAAATTTGAAAACTATGTCTTTTCCGAAATGCAAGGAAGACTTCCAGTTGCAACCTAGAAAAAATGATTCTAATCTTAAAAAACATAACGCGCCTACTAACTCCTCTTGGAAAATCTCCCATCAAAGGGAAAGACATGAATAGCCTCAAAATTATTGATGACGCTTTTTTAATTTGTGAAAATGGAACAATCACTCACATTGGCGAAATGAAAGATTGCCCAAAATTTTCAGTTGACAGCTTTGAAGATAGCCAAATTGAAACAATCGACTGCACGGGGAAAACAGTTGTTCCAAGTTTTGTTGATTCCCACACTCATCTTGTTTTCGGGGGGTATCGCGAAAACGAATTCATGTGGAGAATGAGCGGAATGTCCTATATGGACATCATGCAAAAGGGTGGAGGAATCGCAAAATCAGTTGAACTGACCAGTGAAGCAACGGAAGAAGAACTCTTCAAAGTTGCAAAACAAAGAGTCAAGGACATGATTCATCAAGGCATTGGAGCAATTGAAATTAAAAGTGGTTATGGACTTGACTGCGACACAGAGTTGAAACAACTTCGAGTCATAAATCGCTTAAAATCTGAATGCGATGCAGAAATAGTTTCAACATTCATGGGGGCTCATTCAATTCCAAAAAACTACAAACAAAAGGAAAAAGGAAGCGGGGAATATATTGATTTCATAATAAAAGAAGTTCTGCCAATTGTCCAAAAAGAAAAACTTGCCGAGTTTGTTGACATCTTTTGTGAAAAAGGAGTTTTTAGCATCAGTGAAAGTGAAAATTTGCTTTCTCACGCAATGGAACTCGGATTCAAGACAAAAATCCATGCGGACGAAATTGTCACTTTGGGCGGAGCAGAACTCGCCGTGAAAATTGGTTGCACTTCTGCTGACCACTTGTTGCATGCAAGCGAAAAAGGAATTAAGAACCTCGCAAATTCAAACACAATCGCAACACTTCTTCCGCTGACCGCATTCTGCCTAAAAGAGCAATTTGCAAACGCACGCAAACTAATCGACTCGGGAGCAGCGGTCTCAATCGCAACCGACTTTAATCCGGGAAGTTGCTTTTCATTTTCAATCCCACTTCTAATCGCTCTCTCGGTCATTAAAATGAACATGACGATTAACGAAATCATAACTGCTTTAACACTCAATGGAGCATGTGCAATCGACAGAGGTGAAACCCTTGGAACACTTGAAGTCGGGAAAAAAGCAAACATTACAATATTAAAATATCCATCTGAAAATTTCCTAGCCTATCACACAGGTATTAATATAGTCGAAAAAACCATTATCAATGGGAAAGTAATTCCAGCAAACTAATGTTTGAAATTGTCAAGCATCTTTGATGCCTTTGTCGGAGAAGTTCTAGCAAAATCAGTTTCCCACAAAAAGGCTGAATGCCCCTGTCAACAGTTTTCAACTGTTCTGTCGGGTTCTGGTTTGTATTCGTGTTCAGCGTCAAGAAGGTCGAAGACCCTTGTCAACTCTCAAAACAGCGAACGGATTGAAAAAAACATCGCCATCGTAACAAATTGCGTTTTAAAAGCGAGTTGAAATAAAATTAATAACAATCGTGCGAATTTATTTCGCACACGCCAAAAAGGAGAAAAATATGCTAATCGACCTTAAAGTAAAAGATTTCATCGCAGAAGTGGCGTCTTCTTCGCCAGCGCCGGGAGGAGGAAGTGTTTCTGCTCTTTCATCAAGCTTAGGAGCAGGACTGATCTCAATGCTCGCAAATTTGACTGTTGGAAAAGATGGCTATGAAAGTGTTCAAGACGAAATCAAAAAAATTGCAGATCAATCAAAAGTGGCCGCGGATAAATTTCTCAAAGTCATTGACGAAGACACAAAAGCATTCGACAAATACATGCAAGCAATTCGCATGCCAAAGGACACGGACGAAGAGAAAACAGTTCGAATTGAAGCAATGCAAGTCGCCGCGAAAGGAGCAACTAATGTTCCATTGCAACTAGCAAGAGATGCATTCGCTCTCATTGAAGTGGCAAAACGTGCAACTGTCATTGGCAACAAAAACGCCGAAAGCGACGGACAAGTCGCAGTTCAAATGCTCCGAAGCGGAACGCTCGGTGCGATTTATAATGTTCAAATCAACCTCGGCATGATTAAAGACCAAGATTTTGTTGCAACTGTCGAAAAAGAAATCAAATCCCTCGAAGCAAAAGTCTCAAAATTATAATGATTTGTTGATAATTCACGATTGAGAAATTGCGAGTCAAATTACACAAATCCCGACAAACAAAAAAATCCGAAGGAGGACATGAAAAATGGCAAAAGGAATACAATTTTTAGTAAATGGTGACAGCATGGCCGCGAGAAATCTCGTCTTTAACACCATGAGTCAAGACAAGTGGAGAATCGACCTAACAAACGATTGGGAAGCGAAAGCCGAACGCGGAAGCAAAGCAGGCTCTTTTTGGGGAGGTTCGTTTGCAGGTAAAGCAGGAAGACATTGTATTTTGAAAATAATAATCACAACAAACACCCATGGCAACACAATAATTGAACTTTCTCAAAAAACAAGTGGAGCGTCTGGCGGAATGATTGGAGTCTCTCAAGCAAACGATGTTTATCAAATGACCTTTGACAACATCGGACGAGCCCTTTCAAACGCAGGAATCTATCTTGACAGTCGAAGGTTGTAAAAAAAGAAGAGAATTATGTGATTTTATAAAGATAAGATTTTATAAAAATGACAGAGGTAGCACTACCTTTTATCCACTGTGAAAAGAGGTTGAAAAGGGATGTTTTTGCGGTGAAAAGTGAGCTCACACATGATTTCACACACATTTTTACTCATATGTGAAAGAAAAAATCAAAAAAGGAGTAAAGTTCATATCGCTGTTTTTGAAAGAATGGGAGTTTTGGCTCTCATTTTTTCTTTCTTTAATTGCATAACAAAAACCATGAAGCGAGAGAGGATGGGGCTTATTGTTCATAAAGCACATCTAAACGAGGTTAACACAAAGTTGGAAATCTAGGTGTGCCCCTTGACACAAAAGGGAGGCAAGCCCACGCCCGCCCTCTCTCGTTTTTTTGCATGGTTTTGTTTTTTGTTTTATTTTGTTGAAAAAAAAGAACAGACATGAGTTTTTGCTCATATCTGTTTTCTTAAAATATTTTTAAAGAATCATCCTCTTTCCATATTAATGCATTGCTAATCCTCTTGACAAACTGTTAAATCCTTCTTGATAGTATCTCCAAGAAATATATCTCGGAAAAATACTAGTTGGACTTGGTGAAATAAATTGCTGACCAGCACGATACCAAGGATTTGAAGAGTTGTAAATTATGATATTAAACTCTCTTGTTGTTGGAACATTGATGAACCACCAGTTCGTTGTTCCGTTTGGGCATTCTCTGGTCATGTTTTGGCGTGGAGTGTTCCATCCACCTAACAAATCCTTAGTCCAATTCCAAGCATGGGCACGAGGTTGACTCCATGCCCCATTTCGATTATAGAAAAACACCGCCACATAACCCTCAGCGTGCATCCTATGCCAATTAAGCGACCCATGTTGATTATAATACCATGTTATATATCGTTGTGAAAAATTTGTTATTCTGTGTTGAGTTCTATAATGACAGCGAGTTGTATTCCACCCCCAATGTCCATGCCCACCATTATACACTATAATATAAAATGCTTCTTCATTAACATTAACAGGAACATCAATATGCCACCAATTTGTCGAGTAATTTGAGCATTCTCTTGTCATGTTTTGAGAAGAAGTATTCCATTCCCCCAACAAATCCCTATTAGTTTCAACAGTCCAAGCGTGTGCTCTTGGCTGAATCCACCAGTCGAAACCACGAGCATAAAAATAAATTCTAGTTGAAATTGGTCGAACGATAGGTCTATCTATTTCTTCTAAGAGAATAACTTGTGCAGGAGTTCTTGAGTTGAGAATAAAGTTATGATTTGTCCTAACATAAATTCTTTGCAATCCGCCCCATGTCTCAAACGCATTAGTGGTATTGCTGACGCCTCTAGGGATTTCAATCCTCCATGTCCTATTGTTGTTTGCAAATGCTCTTTGCCCAATGCTCGTAAGAGTTGATGGCAAATTGACTGTCAAAGTATGCCCAATTGGCGGAGGAGTTCTTAATCCAGCAAATGAATCATCGGGAAGCATCGTTCCATAGCTCAAATTAATAGTGTGTAGATTTAAAGGCAAAAAATCATTATGATTTTGAATAGTTGTTGCACCAAACATTCTGCCAAAAATCCCACTCCATGCTATTGGCAATGTGATTTGTTCAATCTCAACACCATAAAATGCATTGTCAGCAATATTTTCAATATTTACAGGAATAACTAACTCACTACCAAAGAAACCTAGAAATGCTCCATCTCGAATTGTCGTAATATTTCTTCCTGCAATACTCCATATTTCCCCAGCAGGCAATTTCCCTAAATATCTCAAGAACTTATTTCCTCTAAACTCATATCTTCCAACCCAGTGAACATTAGTCCAAATAGGAAAATATATGTCGTCAATGCTTGCAATTGTGTCGGGAACTATTACTCTAGACAATCTTGCCATGCCATAAAACGCATTGGGATATATTGCTGTCACCATTCTACTCGGAAGCCCAACTCCAATAGTTTGTCTCGGAATACTAATTTCACTTGAAGAGCCAACATATCTAAAAAACATTAATTCACTATTAAGTGTTCCTTGAGGAGTATAGAGATGTCTACCATGCAAATTTACAAACCCCCATCTTATTGGACGATTACTCGGATTCCAAATCGCTGCATTTGGGGCACTTTCTCGTGCCATGTTTATAGTAAGATTATTAGCGCCTAAAAAAGCATTTCTAAGAGGTGTTCCTATGTTTCTAGGAAGAAAAATCTCTTCAACATTAGAGTTGGCAAATGCATAAGAACCAACAGTTATGGTATGACTTCCTCCACTTTCAACAGTAATCGTTCTTATGTTAGTTGCGTTTCTAAATGCATTTTCTGCTATGCCAGTAACATTCCAAGGAATTATTATGTGTCCGTCAAAATTAGAAAGTGGGGTAAAACCTGTAACAATGCCACCTATCCAACCTCCACCATCTTCAATATGCAGAGTATAATTCCCCAAAAATTCTCTAATGATAAGTTGACTTGAATTTCTGCTGTTAATATTGTTTCCATTATATCTTAAATAAAAATAATGAGTTTGCCCTGCCTGCAAAAACACAGTGAAATCATTAACATTAAAGTTGCTATACCATTGTCTATGTAGAACATCAATTCTAAAATAGCCTGTTTGAGGGGCAATAAATCTAAAATGATTTGCATTCAAAAAATGATTATAGACTTCCATTGGAGCATTCAAGAACGCTGTCCTCACGAACATTTCTGGCAAATGAACAAACCACCCATTCCTCCGATACAACACGCCATTTTCAACAAAAAAATATCTATTGTTTTGTTGCACAGTGATACTCTCTAGATTTCGTGTTCCAACAAATGCATTATGAGAAATAGCAGAAACATTTTGAGAAATGTGGACACTTCTAATTAAACACCTGTTTTCAAAAGCATAAAATGGAATAGTGTGAACTCCGTTTGGAATTGCAATATCCCCACTAATTCTATTTGGAACATGAAAAAATGAAATCCCACCGTCATCCCACACTCGATACAATATTCCGCTTTGAGACATGAAGTGGTTGTTTCCGTCTCCAACTTCTATAGACTGAAGGTTGGGAGTTCCTTCAAAAGACTCATTGGGGATAATCTGCAAAGTGGAGGGTAGAGTGATTGTAGACAAATTTGTGTTTCCAGCGAAAGCAGATGCGCCGATTGCGGTTACTCCTTCGGGTATATTTACTGTAGTTGCTGTACCATTAAAGCCAGTAACAGTCGTTCCAGAGAACACTAAACCGATCGTACCTAGTTCCGCTGTTATTGGGATTTTGACAGAGAAGAAAGGACCGCTCACGGGAGTTCTTGTGTTAAAACCTTGTATGGATACATATGTCGTTGATGTTCTGTTACTATTAGTCAC
>WQSV01000028.1 GCA_009787685.1 Bacillota bacterium | reverse complement strand
CTTCAAAAAACTTTGGGCAAAAATCACAAGCAAGCCGCAACCGAAATTCAAAAGAAAACCCGAAAACCAAAGAGCAACTTTTTGGCAAATGGCTGATCTTGCCCTCATGTTCATGATTTTGGGACAAGCGATTGGTCGTTGGGGCAACTTTGCAAACCAAGAGGTTTTTGGAATTGAAGTTTCACGTCATATTTTTCCTTTCACTGTTAGTATTGACAGAACAGGAACCTATCACCTTGCTCTTTTCTTCTATGAATCCATGTGGAATTTAGCTGGGTTTGGAATAATGTATTTCCTCTATCAAGGGAAACGAAAAAGTTTCGACGGATTTATTCTTGCGGTTTATCTCATTTGGTACGGAATTGGAAGAGCGGCAATGGAACCACTTCGTGATTCAAGATTCCAAATGGGCAACAATCTGATAAATTTGATTTTGGCGATTGCGATGATTCTAATTGGTCTTATTATTATTATTCATCACCTATATAAAGCACGAACCCTCAAAATGAAACCTTTTATTTTTGTTGAGCAGTCAAAACTCACAGAAAAATATCTTGGATATCGACAGAGTATTCTTCACCATCCTAATATCTATGAGCCAAAAGCAAAAAGAGCAGCTGACCTTGATGACGAGTTCTATTCTGAGGCAGATGAAGGTTTCACGGCAGAAGATGCTGATGAATTCTATGGAAGAGAAGACGGAAATCATGAAGTGGAAAATGCAGTAGAAAAAGAAGACTCAGTGGTGGAAAAAGCGGAAGAAACAAAAGCAGAAAAAGCGGAAGAAACGACACCTAAAACAAAAGAAATAAAAGAAACAAAAAAATCGAAACCTATTGAAAGCGAAGATGAAGGATTTTCAGCAGAAGACGCAGAAGAATTTTTCAAAAGCACTGAGACTGACGATGATGGGTTTTATTCTGTTGATTAATTAAGAATTATGAATTTAGAATTGATGGTAATTTTATTTTTGCTGTAATTCTGAATTTTGAATTATGAGTTTCAATGAACATCACACTCTTGACAGACCTTTATCAACTAACAATGGCAAACGGCTATTTTCTTAGTGGAAAACACAAGAAAATAGCCACTTTTGACTTGTTTTTTCGAGTCAACTCAATCAACAATTATGCGGTTTTTGCTGGACTTGAGCAAGCAATTGATTACATTCAAAACTTAAAAATAACAAATGATGACATAAAATACCTAAAAAACCTAAAAATCTTTGATGAAAGTTTTTTAAACTATTTAAAAGGGTTTAAGTTCACAGGTAATATTTTCTCTGTTGCTGAAGGTGAAGTTGTTTTTCCAAGCGAACCGCTTTTAGTGGTTCAAGCGCCTCTTATTGAAGCCCAAATCATTGAGACTGCCCTTCTCAATATCATCGGACACCAAACATTAATTGCGACAAAAGCGGCGAGAATCGTTCACTCAGCAGGCGAGAAGCCTGTCTATGAATATGGTGTTCGAAGAGCCCATGGAACATCTGCGGGAATATATGGCGCGAGAGCGGCGGTCATTGGAGGATGCAAAGGAACATCGAATGTTCTTTCGGCAAAAGAGTTTGACCTTCCTGTCATTGGCACTCACGCTCATTCATGGGTCGCATCATTCGACAGCGAAATTGAAGCGTTTCGCAAAATGGCTGAAATCTATCCTAACCGATGCATGTTATTGGTTGACACCTATGACACGCTTTCATCGGGAGTTCCGAACGCAATCAAAGTGTTTGAGGAATTAAGACAAAGAGGTCATAGGCCACTAGGAATAAGACTTGACAGCGGTGACCTTGCATATTTGTCAAAAGAAGCAAGACGAATGCTTGATGAAGCAGGTTTTCAAGATGCAATAATCTTTGCGTCAAACGACCTTGACGAAGAGGTTATTAGTCAGCTTAATTTGCAATCAGCTTGCATAGACTCTTATGGCGTTGGAACAAAGCTCATAACGAGCTATGACTCCCCTGCTCTTGGAGCGGTCTACAAACTATCTCAAATTGAGGACGAGCCGAAGATGAAATTTTCTGAGACTCTCGCGAAAATGACCAACCCGGGGTTCAAAAAGGTCATGAGACTCTATGACAAGGACAGTGGAAAGGCTCTCGCCGATCTCATTATGCTCAATGGCGAAGAACTTCCCTCTCCACTAACACTTCAACACGAAACTGAAAAGTGGAAAAATGTGACGATTGAAAATTTCACCAAAAGAGAGTTGCTTGTTCCAATTTTTGAAAGAGGCAAACTCGTCTACAAAACACCGAAAGTGAAAGATAGTGCCGAAAAACTACAAAGCGAACTAGAAAAATTTTGGGATGAATACAAACGACTTTCTAAGCCTCATATCTACAAAGTGAACGTGAGCGAAGGACTAAGCGAATTAAAACAGAGAATGATTGAGGAAAGAAACTAATAATTATTAGTGTGGAGTGTAGAGAGTGAAGTGTGGATTTGGTGTCAAAATTTTTCACTCTAAGCTTCACTCTCCAAACCCCACACTCCAAAAATACTATGCTAAAAAAGAACGACCAAGAAACAAATATAACAGAACTAACAAGGCAATATGAAGACACTCTTGCAGAACAAAGAGAGCGAATTTTTTCGTTGAAAGATGAATTAGTGAAAAAAGAAAAGCTTATTGCATCTTTTCAAGAAAAGAGCGATATTATTCAAAAAGCGATTTTTAGTGCCGTTTCGAAAGCGGAAGAAATCGAAAGATTGTCTCATGAAAAATATAGTCAAGAAATGGCTCAACTTAAAGCATTTCATGAAAAATGGTTGGGATATTACAACCGCATAATCAAAGAATATCCTCTTGATGACAATCTTATTCAAGCAGAAAAATTCAACGAGACCCTAGAAAATATTTTTAAACTAAACGATGAAAACACTCCCAAGCAAGCAATGAGTGAGATGGAAAAAACTTATTCTGAAGAAATGTCAAGACTTGGGAGAAGCAAAATGCCTGCTGAAGATTTTGAACAAAATCAACAATTCAATCCATTAGAAAAAATAAAGAGCTATCTTTCAAAGGATGAGGCTGCGATAAACTCTCGACAAGAACAAGTTGAAAAAGACTATCTTGATCGCTCCCCTGCTGGATTTTCATTTGAAGAAGCACAAAATCCAAAGGAAGATCTTGAAACTATTATGAAGCAATTGGGACTGTTTGAAGACTAAATGATTGCGAATGACTTTGCAAAGTCAAAAAATATCTTCTAATTTATTTCAAAAAAACAAAACAACGAGCGGATAAATCAATCCTCTCGTTGTTTTTTGTTTTTTTTATCTTCCATTGTCTTGCTTCTTCCTGAACTTTTTTTCAGTGAATTTTTTCAACTAAAGTTGTTTTACTATTACTAGTGTCGCTATTTCTACTGACCTAGAGCTTCCTCAATGCCTTAGTTTTTTGGTTTTTTCTCGGACTTTGATTGGAAAATTTCGATTTTATTGTTTGTTTTTTCCTTGAGAATGCGAACCAATTCGGGAATGAAAATATGTTCCATTGAATAATGAGCTGGTTCAATGAGATTTAACCCCATTTCAAGAGCGTGAATTGCATTGTGGTGAGGAACATCTGCAGTCATGAGCGTGTCACAACCAGACTTGACTGCTTCATCAATCAAGAATGTGTCACCGCCACCACCACCATTTAGCAATGCTATTTTTTTGACTGTTTTGCTATTTTCACTTGGAACAACTTTGACTTTGTCATTGAATATTTTTTCGACTTGGCTAACAAAGTCATCAATTTTAATTTCTTTTTCAAGAATTCCAATTCTTCCAAAAGGAACATTGTTTTTTGTTTCACACAAAACCTCGGTGCTTACTAGCCCCAAGACTTTCATGCAATAATCGTTGATTCCATCTGGACAAAAATCAAGATTAGTGTGGGCAGAATAGATGCTAATGCCATGTTTAATTGCCTTTTGCAGTTTTCTTCCCTGTGGGGTTTGAGCAGTTATGTTTCTGATAGGTCGATAAATAACGGGATGATGAGAAATGATGAGGTTCGCATTTTCTTTGATTGCCTCATTAATGACAGACTCCGTGACATCAAGACAACAAATAACTTTTGTTATGCTCTCATTCTCATCACCAACAATAAGCCCAATGTTGTCGTCTAGTTCAACATATTGATATTTTGAAGGTGCAAAATCTTCAATAATTTTTGTTAATTCTTTAATTAGCATATATGTATTTTAAAATGTTATAATTTTTTCCTTTGTCTGTTATTTCTAGGTCATTGATATTTTTATACCCACGATTGATTAGCTCAGTTTTCACAATATCGCAATTCTTTTGAGGAGAAATTATTAGTGTTTTAATTTTATTCTCGCCAACTATTTCAAGAATATTTTTTCCACCCATGCCAAGAATTAAAACAACGTCGGGAACATATGAAACATTTTTCAGTCCATCACTGACAATGCACTCAACATTTTCATAGTCTCTCAAAAGTTCTCTTGCCTTGTTTAAGGATGGACTGGATATATCAACTGCTAGTGCTTTTTTTGCCAATTTATTGTCCAAAACAAATTTGACCGCCATGCCGTGATCACAGCCAATGTCAGCGAATATTTCGCAAAAAGGTATGAGAGCGCATGCTGTTTTTAGACGGAGGGAGAGCATATTAATTTATGATTCGCAACTGACAATCCACATAATCGATTGACAAATTACAAATTCAATTTGAGATTAGTCATCGTAAGTTTTAAATTTGTTAAAAGTCAACAAACTCGCGGAGCTTCTTGCTTCTTGTTGGATGCCTTAATTTTCTCAAGGCTTTTGCTTCAATTTGACGAATTCTTTCTCGTGTCACCCCAAACTCACGACCGACTTCTTCAAGTGTTCTCGGATGCCCATCATCCATTCCATAACGAAGTCTCATGACCATCTCTTCTCTTGGAGTTAAACTGTCAAGAATTGTCATTAGTTGTTCTTTGAGGAGGGTGAAGTTTGTTGCGTCTTGTGGTTTTTGGACTTTTTCGTCTTCAATAAAGTCGCCCAAGTGACTGTCATCCTCTTCCCCAATGGGAGTTTCAAGTGAAATCGGGTCAAGGGCAATTCTTTGAATTTCTCTAACTTTAAATTCCTCAATTCCCATTTCTCTTGCGATTTCTTCACTCGTTGGATCACGTCCGAGGTCTTGAACGAGTTGTCTTTGGGTTTTGATTAGGCGATTGATTGTTTCGACCATGTGAACAGGAACTCTGATTGTCCTTGCTTGGTCGGCGATTGAACGAGTTATTGCTTGGCGAATCCACCATGTTGCATAGGTTGAGAAACGAAAACCTTTGGTGTAGTCAAATTTGTCAACAGCCTTCATGAGCCCTAAATTCCCTTCTTGAATCAAGTCAAGGAACATCATTCCACGTCCAACATATCGTTTTGCAATTGAAACAACCAATCTCAAGTTGGACTGAGAGAGCTTGTCCTTTGCAACAAGGTCACCCTCTGTCATTTTTCTTGCATACTCAAATTCTTCATCCATCGACAAAAGCGGAACACGTCCAATATCTTTGAGATAAATCTTGACAGGGTCATCGACACTTGTGTCACCCGAAAACTCCCCCATCATTTGTTCATCGACCTTGATTGGTGACGGCTCTTTGATTTCAATGTTGTTTGACGCGAGTATTGCAAAAACTTTGTCAACTTGTTCAGCGTTCGCCTCACACCCAACGACCAATCTTTCTCCAACTTCGTCATAGGTCAAGTGCCCTCGAACTGAACCAACAGTGATTAAACGCTTCACTTCTTTTTCAAGTTTGTCATTCATCCCACTGACTTTGGGAATGTTGTGACGAACGACTTTAAAGTTATTTTGTTCGAGTATTAAATGAATTTCTTCAATTTGGTCGACATTTGCATGAAGTTCGTCGGCAAATTTTATTGACAAATCATCAAGGAGAATCTTCTTCGTCTCCTTGTTTGATGTCATTAGTTCATCAAGTGCCTTTTGCATTTTTTTTGGTAGCACATTTTTTTGTTTTTCTTTGTTCATTTATTAAGATTTTTTTAAATTATTAATTTTCTCTTGGTATTCCCTGTATTTTCTTTGAGATTCCCCATCTTCTTTTATCATTAGTTCTTCTTTTTGCATTTCATAATATGTTGTTTTAAGCAATTTCAAACAATCAGAATATTCTTTTGTGGCATCTACTAGAGGGATATCTTTTATGTAGTTTTGCAAGCTATCTTTTTCTTCACCATCATAAAGATTTCCACCAATATCATAAAATATTTCCGCAAAATCTTCCTCATGCTTATCAACATAGCCACACTCATTAAAATAGCTTGAAAGCACGAAAGATTTTGCCTTTTCATATTTTGTTCTTTTCTCTAATGGAACATATTGTTTAAGTGGAGCATAGGAGACTTCGTCTTTAACCTCAACCTCCGCTTGCCTCCTCAATGTTTCAATTGAATAGTTTGTCTGCTTATTTAATTCAACCAAATACTCATCAATTTCAACTGGATTTTCGTGTTGTTGTTTTATTGCCTTGATTGCGTCAACAACGAAGCGAGATTTTTCGATTGGGTCGGAAAGATTATAGTTGCCTTTCAAAATATCAATTTTGTAGGCTGTTATTGTTTTTGCGTCTTTCAGTAATTTTTTATATGCTTCCACTCCATGTTTGTTAACAACATCGTCGGGATCAAGCCCTTCTGGCATCACAACAACTCTAACATCAAGTTTCGCTTCCCTTAAAATATCAAGTCCTCTCAAAGCTGCTTTTTGCCCCGCCACATCTCCATCAAAACTGACAAAAACTTTATCTGAATAATCTTTTAATTTTTTTGCTTGTTGAAATGTAAACGCCGTTCCCATTGAGGCGACAGTTGTTGGGAAACCAGCTTTGTTGAGCATTATAGTGTCCATGTAGCCCTCTGTGACGATGATATAGTCAACCTTGCCATGTTCTCGTTTGTGTTTTTGCAATAAATTGATGCCATAAATCGTGTTGGATTTGTCGAATATTATGCCTTGAGATGAATTGCGATATTTTGCAAAATCACCATCTTTCAAAGCTCTTCCACCAAACCCTCTGACCTTTCCTTGAGCATCAATTATTGGAAACATCAAGCGAGAATAGAAAACATCATAATGATCATTTTTTGCGTTTTCATTGTCACGAACAGCAATGAGTCCTGCTTCTTTCATTTCTTCACGAGTGTAGGACTTTTCAAGAAGGTGATTAATGACTCCCATTCCATCGATAGAAACACCGAGTCCAAATTTGCGAACGAGAGAATAATCAATTCCTCTTTTTTCCAAATACGCGAGAGCTGGCTTTGCTCTTTCGTTTTTGAGGTTCTCGTGATAAAAATAAGCGGCATCACGCATGAGATTGAGCAATCTTTCGACTTTGTCTTTGTCGACTTTTTTGCCCTCGGGAATGTTAAAATTTGTTGGAACTTCAAGACCTGCTTTTCTTGCTAGTATTTCAAGAGCTTCACGATATTCAACCGTTTCAATTTTTTTGATGAATGTTATCATGTTGCCGCTTTCTTTGCAACCGAAACAATGAAACAAATTTTTGTCGGAAGAAACAGAAAATGAGGGGGTTTTTTCAATGTGAAATGGACAACAGCCCCAAAAAGTGTTGCCCTTTTTCTTTAGTTCAATGTAGTCCCCGACCACATCTGTTATGTTTAATTTTGCAGTTAGTTCTGAGTAAAAATCCATTGTTTAGTGAATAGTGAAGGTTAAAATTATTATCAAAAAAATTTGACAGGGATCTTCGACAGTCTAGAGGGGAAACTCGATCTGGGTTCAGTCTTCGACCCCTCTGTTGGAGAATTACTAGCAACAGTAATCCTCCCACAAAAGTATTGAAGATATTCACAAGGGTATTCGACCCGTTTGACGCTGAATGCGAATACAAGCAGAATCCGATAAAGCACTCGAAGACTGTTGACAAGGGCTTTTAGTCCATTTGTGAGAGATTACTTCTACGAAAAATTCTCCGACAAGAGCATTGAAGATGCTTGACGATAGCTATTCGCCACTTATTAATAGCCTGTGAAATTTTTTGGGAGACACAACTCCTTATAAAGCTCACTTGCACGGTTGTCTGACATCGTTGCGATGTAGTCACAAACTTTTTGTTCTTTTGTGCTGTCCATTTCAAGGAAAATTTTTGGAATGCGGTCAAAGTTTTTGAAAAAGTATTCATAGAGAAACTTGACAACATCACATGCTTTCTTTTCTTCAATTTTGACGGGCTCTGACAAATAGACCCTTTCAAACATGAATTGTCTTAGATTCATGATTAAAGTTGAAAATTCTTCACTTGGTTCAACCTTGTCTCTTTCGACACTATTTGCAATTATATCCAAAATCATGCTATTAATACGCTTTGAACCTGTTTTTCCAAAAGCTTTGATATATTCCATTGGAATGTCATTTTCTGATATTATTTTTGCACGAATTGCATCATCAATGTCGTGATTAATATAGGCTATTCGATCGCTCCATGAAACGACCCAACCCTCTAGGGTTGACGGACATCCTCGTGAAGTGTGATTTAAAATCCCATCACGCACTTCATGGGTGAGATTCATTCCGCCTTTTTTCGCGCTTTCTATGTGGTCAACAACCCTTAAAGACTGTTCGTTGTGTTTAAAATGAGTGAACTCGTTTAGTGCCCTTTCTCCTCCATGACCATATGGGGTGTGCCCCAAATCATGACCGAGTGCAATAGCTTCTGTTAAATCCTCGTTGAGTCTCAATGCCCTTGCAATCGTTCGGGCAACTTGAGAGACCTCAATGGTGTGGGTTAATCGAGTTCGAAAATAGTCTCCTGCAGGAGAGATGAAAACTTGAGTTTTGTGCTTTAAATTGCGAAAAGCACGCGAGTGCAAAATTCTGTCCCTGTCGCGTGCAAATTCCGTCCTAAGTCCGTCATTTTTTAGAGACTCTTTTCGCCCTTTTGTCAAAGCAGATTGCTGAGCAAAGGGCGAAAGATACTCCTTTTCGTATTTTAAAGTTGTTTCAACGAAGTTTTTCATGAATTCTAATGCTAGTGAATAACGAATAATTAATAGTTGCTGTCAAATTATTTTTTAGTTAATTTTATCCTTACACTATTCGTTAGTCACTAAAAATTATTTTCTTGGATTTCTGATGTTCGCTTGCGCTGCTGCTAATCTTGCGATTGGAACACGGAATGGTGAACATGAAACATATTCCAAGCCCGCTCTGTGGAAGAAGTCAACCGATGCTGGGTCTCCACCATGTTCTCCGCAAACACCAATTTTGATGTTTTTGCGTTCTGCTTTTCCTTTAACGACTGCCGTTTTGACAAGTTCACCAACACCGATTTCATCGATTGTTTGGAATGGATCTTGTTCATAAATCTTTTTTGCATAGTAGTCTTCCAAGAATTTACCCGCGTCATCACGAGAAAAACCGAACGTCATTTGCGTGAGGTCGTTTGTTCCAAATGAGAAGAATTCCGCTTCTTTAGCGACTTCATCCGCAGTAATGCACGCTCTTGGAATTTCCATCATTGTTCCGACCATATATTTGATTTTGACATCAGAATTTTTGATGATTTCATCAGCAGTTTTAACAACAACATCTTTTAGGAATTTGAATTCTTTGATTTCGCCAATTAGCGGAATCATGATTTCTGGAACAACGTCAAAGCCTTTTGTTTTCTTGACTTCAATCGCAGCTTCGATGATTGCTCTTGTTTGAACTTCTGTGATTTCTGGATAAGAAATCGCCAATCTACAACCACGGTGACCCATCATTGGATTAGACTCGTGAAGTCCATCGATTGTTGCTTTCATTTCTTCAAAAGTCATTCCAAGGTCTTTCGCAAGGTTTTTAACACCTGCTTCGTCTTGCGGAACAAATTCATGAAGTGGTGGATCAAGGAAACGAATAGTCGCTGGACGATGCTCAAGAACTGTGAAAATTCCGATGAAGTCTTTTCTTTGCATTGGGAGGAGTTTCTCAAGAGCTGCTCTTCTCGCTTCTTCAGTTTTTGCAACAATCATTTGTCTCATTGGTCCGATTCTGTCCGACTCAAAGAACATGTGTTCAGTTCTCGTTAGACCAATACCCTCAGCACCAAGCTCTATCGCACGCTCTGTGTCTTTTGGAGTGTCGGCATTTGTTCTGACTTTCAACGCTCTGAATTTGTCAGCCCATGCCATTATAGTTCCAAAATCACCAGTTAACTGTGCTTCTTCAGTTTTGAGACATCCATCATAGATACAACCAGTTGAACCGTCAAGAGAAATGCTGTCTTTCTCAGTATACTTCTTGCCATTTATTGTGCAAGTTTTTGCTTTTTCGTCGATGATTAGTTGTCCGCAACCAGCAACACAACATCTTCCCATTCCACGAGCAACGACCGCTGCATGTGAAGTCATTCCGCCACGAGCTGTCAAGATTCCTTGAGCTGCGACCATTCCTTCAATGTCTTCTGGAGTTGTCTCAACTCTGACAAGAATAACTTTTTCGCCTTTTTTCCAAGCTTCATGAGCGCCTTCTGGAGTGAAACAAATGCGTCCAAAAGCGGCTCCCGGAGAAGCTGCGAGACCTTTTGCAATATCCTTCGCTTCTTTTAAAGCATTTTTATCAAATTGCGGGTGCAAGAGTGCATCAAGTTGTTTTGGGTCAATCATGCTGACTGCTCTTTTTTCGTCAATCAAGCCTTCTTTGACAAGTTCAACCGCAACACGGAGAGCGGCTGTTGCTGTTCTTTTTCCGTTTCTTGTTTGAAGCATGTAGAGTTTACCTTCTTCAATTGTGAACTCCATGTCTTGCATATCTTTGTAATGCTTTTCAAGTTTTTTAGCGATGCTAGCAAACTCGTCATAGATTTTTTTGTTTTCTTTTTCAAGTTGGTCAATATTGTGAGGAGTTCTGATTCCCGCAACGACGTCTTCACCTTGTGAATTCATCAAATACTCACCATAAAGTTTGTTTTCACCTGTTGACGGGTTTCTTGAAAACGCCACGCCAGTTCCAGATGTGTCACCTTTGTTTCCAAAGACCATGCTTTGAACATTGACCGCCGTTCCCCAGTTATAAGGAATGTTGTGCATGAAACGATACGTGTTCGCTCTTGGGTTATCCCATGAACGGAAAACTGCTTCAATTGATTTAATCAATTGCTCTTTCGGGTCTTGTGGAAAACCTTCTGGATGATCTTTTTTATAGTCCGATTTGAATCTATCAATGATTTCTTTAAGGTCTTCAACAGTCAAATCAGTGTCCTCTTTAACGCCTCTTTTCGCTTTCACTTCATCAATAACTCGCTCGCAAGCATGTTTGTCTTGGTCCATAACGACAGATGAGAACATTTGAATGAAACGACGATAACAGTCATAGGCAAATCTTGGATTGTTGGTTTTTTTCGCAAGACCCTCAACCGTGACATCATTAAGCCCAAGGTTCAAAATAGTGTCCATCATTCCGGGCATTGACGCACGAGATCCCGAACGAACCGCAACCAATAGTGGGTCGCTAGCATCGCCGAATTTTTTGCCCATTTTCTTTTCAAGTTTTGCAACACATTCGAAAACTTCTTTCTCAACATTTGAGTCAAATTTTTTGCCCTCATCGTAATACTTTACGCATGCAGTTGTTGCAA
>WQSV01000027.1 GCA_009787685.1 Bacillota bacterium | reverse complement strand
TGAATCGCGGTTTAACATTGAAGCGATTGAAACTGCAATGAGTGAAATTATGACAATTGGCATCAAAAAGCGATTAACTTTCAAAAGTCCTTTTGTTCCAGTGTAGACAATTAAAACGCATAACACTCCTGCTATCAATGGAAATATGACCGGCCACGGTAAGAAGATATTGCCAAGAGCATTAAATCCTGCGAACATTGCACTAAGAACTATGAGTGCATTAATAAGCAAGAAAATATCACCCGCGAAGTGAGCTTTACCGAGCAATGCAGTGTTAACTGTGGTCAAGCTATTAGTGTTCAATTTTGAGCCAATGAAAAGAAATAGTGCGCTCAATCCAAAAACACCAATGGCAATAAGAGGCGCGATAATAATACTCGTTGGACTTCCAAAAAAAGAAATAATCTCTCTACCCGAAGCGAAACCAGCTCCAATAACGGAAGATACAATCAACATTGAAATCGAAAAAATTTTCTTCACTCATTATTATATGCGATAAATGTCGAATAATGAACTTTTTTCAAGAGGATTAATTGTGGCTAATTTTTTGAAATCAAAAAAACTGTTGCTCATTTTTGAACAACAGTTTTTCAGAAAAATATCAAGAATATCTAAAATCTAAATCTCTGTTTTTGTTTGACCATTTTTTGCATTTGTGGCATTCCACTTTGCATTCCTTTTGCACCTTTTTTGTTGAATGACTTCATCATGTCGCGAATTTGAACAAATTGTTTTAAGAGCATATTTACTTCTTGAACGCTCGTTCCAGACCCCGCGGCTATTCTTTTCCTTCTTGATGATTTGATTAGGTCTGGGTTGTTTCTTTCTTTCGGAGTCATTGAAGAAATGATTGCTTGGTTTTTGTCCATGACATTGTCATCTAGTTTTGCACCCTTTAATTGAGAGGACATTCCCGGAATCATTGCTGCAATTTCATCAAAATTTCCCATTTTTTTGAGTGATTTCATTTGAACAAGATAGTCATCAAAAGTGAATTTGTTTGCGGCAAGCCTTTCTTCCATCTTTTTGAGTTCTTCTTCTGTGACCGCGCTTTGGGCTTTTTCAATCAGAGTCAGAACATCACCCATCCCTAAAATACGCGATGCCATTCTATCTGGATAGAACGGTTCAATGTCGCCCATCTTTTCACCAACACCCGAGAATTTGATTGGTTTTCCAGTGACCGCACGAATTGATAGTGCGGCACCACCTCTTGTGTCACCATCTAGTTTTGTCAATATGACCCCCGTCAAATTGAGCCTCGCATCAAATGAAGTTGCAGCATTAACAGCATCTTGACCAGTCATTGAGTCAACAACAAGCAAGATTTCAGTTGGTTGCGTTATTTTTTTGACAGCTTCCAACTCTTGCATTAATTCATCATTAATATGAAGTCTACCCGCTGTGTCGATAATAACAGTGTCATAACCTTTTGAGATTGCGTGATCAATAGCTTCCTTTGCCGTTTTGTCAGGACGATTTGTTCCCTTTTCAAAAACTTCAGTGTTGACACTTTTACCAACAACTTTTAATTGGTTGATTGCGGCTGGACGATAGATATCACACGCAACTAGCAATGGTTTTTTGCCTTGTTTTGTCAAATATTGAGCAAGTTTTCCACACATTGTGGTTTTTCCTGCGCCTTGAAGACCGCACATCATTATGACTGTTGGAGGTTTTGATGAAACTTCAAGCTTCACATTTGTCGTCCCCAAAAGAGCTATCAATTCGTCATTGACAACTTTGATAACTTGTTGTCCGGGGGTCAAGCTTTTTAATATTTCCTCTCCGACAGCTTTCTCGCTTATTTTTGAAACAAAGTCTTTAACAACATTAAAGTTGACATCAGCTTCCAAAAGTGCAATTCGAATTTCTCGCATTGCTTGTTTTATTTCTAATTCTGTCAATGTTCCCCGCGATTTCATTTTCGCAAAAACATGATTTAATTTGTCGCTAAGTGATGAAAATAATCCCATAATTAAAACTATTTTAGAACATTTCTTTTTAAATGTCAAGGGTTTTCAACCGTTTTATTGGAAACTACTTGTTCAGGAAACAACTTCAATAAAATAGTCAAAGACTGTCTGGCTGCGAATTAATCATTTCAATAATAAAAAAATCGCACGAAAAAAATTCATACGATTTTTTTATTATTGTTGTTTCATTAAAAACTTTCTTAATGCTACACGAGCATTTTGGCTTGATAGTTTTTTTATCAAGTTGCGCCCGGTCAAACAAAGTTGGTGTTTATTATTACTGTTGTGTTGCTCATAGCATGAATTTCTTCAACGAGTATTGTGAACTCAAACCAGTTCGCTCCTGTTGCCGTGACATTGTCCGACATAAAAACGATATTACCATCATCATTGCTTCTGAAAATTTCATTTCCAGCACCAAAATTAATAACCGTTCTAAAAAGAGTGACATCAATATTCCATCTCAATGTTATTGTTGAGCCGACTTCAGCGGTGTAGCGCCTGCCACCCACAATATTTGTTGATGGCAATGAAGTGTTTCCTTCAAACAAACCCCATGTCAAACCAGTTGAATTCCCTCCTGTCAAATTGACATTAAACTGTGCTGGAGAGCCAGCAACAATTGGGGTGACTTTGACTTGAAAAGTTGTTTCAAGCCCACTATTTCGCACAGTCACTGTTGCGACTCTTCCGTGGTATGCAGCAAGATTTGCAGAAAGCATTGCTGACGTGATGTTGAGCCTTGCAGACTTAGTTCCATCGTCATAATTCGCGACAACTGTGAGCCTTGCAGGCAAAGAAGACATCGCCGCATTAAACGCAACTGGGGTTTCAAAATCATCCCATGTTGCAGTCAAACTTACTCTTCTTGGATGAGAAACAGTAACTTCAAAAATGTCAGAAAAGCCACCAACTGTCACTGTTATTGTTGTTGTTTGTCCAACGATCAAATTTCCAGAAAGCATATCAGCCGTCACAACAAGAGGAAAAGTTGAGTTGTCTGAAAAATTCTCAACAACCGTCAATCTTTCCAAAATGTCAATCAACGTTGTGTCGAAAGCAAACGCTTCTTGAGGATTCATCAAAGTCGCTGTTATTCCAACTTTTGTTGGACGTGGCGAAACTATGACTTGAAAGCTGTCGGAATGCTCTCCAACCGTGACTGTTATTGTCGAAGTTGTTCCTGAAGTCAACTGACCCGAAAGCATGCTTACTGTTGGGGTTATTGTCACAGTCGAACCATTTCTGTAGACCGCTTGAACTTGTAGTCTTGCAATCAAGTCCTCATGTGTTGCATTATGAGCAACTGGATTTTGAGGGTTTTGAAATGTCGCTATTATTCCCGTTCTTTGTCCTTCATCACACGCTGTCAAAAAAACAAGCGAAGAAAAAGACAAAGAAAGAACAAAAATAGCAAACAACAATTTTAGTATTTTTTTCATGTTTTATTCCTTTTTTTGTTTGTTTTGATTGGGCAAAATCCCAATGATTGTTAAAATATTTTTGGCTTAACTCCAACAATCATTGGAAATTGAAAATTGTTTCTAGCAACAACTATGCGCTGTTCCTTGTCCGATAGGAGCGATTGTGACGGTGATATCGACTTCTGTAATATTGGCATCCAGCCAGAATTCCAAGACATAGACACCACCAAAATTTTGAAATGTTGCTCCCGGAGGTCCCCAATCACCCGGATCTCTTCTGGTGAAAGTTATTCCATTAATCACAACTGATATAAGGGTGTGGCCTGCTGGGACAGTTATTTGAATATCCAACGCTCTTGTTCCAGCAAGAACAACTCCATCAAAAACGATTGAATAATTTTGCATGTCTGCAATTATTAAAGTAACTCCATTTGGAACATTGGCAACAATGTTGGCATCGTTTAGTAGTCCGCCAGCTCCGTAATCATATCCAGCACAACAGTTGCCCATTCCGCACCAAGCTTCATTGCAAGTGCAAAAATCTCCTCCACAACACCAACAACCTGCTCCTCCCGGTGGAGGACAAGCACAGAATCCACAACCCGGACGAATACTACTTTCACAACAAGTTTCATGGCAACCTGCGCAATTGACAACACAATCTCTGCATCCATCATCGCCACAACGACATGCAATGTCATCGCATTCACCAAGACAACAATCAATACCATAGCAGCAATTACCTAGGTGGCAATTGCAACGTTCCCCTTCAACATCTCTGCCATACTGCCAGAAAAGCATTGCAATCTCAAGACCAGCTTCCCACAAGTGGTAGTTGATAACTATTGAAAGCGCTTCGTCTGCTCTGATTGAAAGCTCAGTTCTGATGTTGACTCTGTTTGTTGAACCATAATAATACCAATTTGGGAATATGCGATTCGTTCCAAAAAGCAACGGGCAAAGAAGCCCTTCATCAACCAACGCTTCTTTGACTGGAATCCCGTTTTCATACCAAATAACTAAGCCATTAAAGATATAGATTGAAATGTTTCTGTCGCGGAAAGATTGAGCATCTCCGTTAATGCTACTGATAGTGTCAAGTTCCCACACTCCATTTGAATTGAAAAAGAACTGGAATTCACGGAAACCAAAAAATGCTTGGAAATGAATACAAACACAATCGCAAACTGCGTTTGAGTTTTCATGAGTTGGACAATTCAAGAAACAAGCACATTCTTCAAAGATAAAGTCGAGAGTGTCTATTCCTCCTGCAAAAACAATCAGTCTTCCACAACAAGTGAGCGAACAACAAAGCCCAACATTCCAGCCAAAATTTCTTTGGAATTGAGCAAAGCGTTCTGCGAATTCATAGCAATCAAGCAAGAACACGTGAATATTATTTGCGGCTGTTCCAATACCTCTGTAGAAAGTAAAACCTTCAACGAAATGTTCCATCAGTCCCGGCCAGCCTCGATTATGGTCACGAGTAAACATAAATGGCAAGAAAGTGTTCAAATTAATTCCTTGACGAGGCTCAACATAAGAACGAACTCTGCGATACATTTCCAAAACAACCTCTTCTCTCATTGCATTTTCGACTCTTATCACGAACACTCCACCAGTATCATCTGGCCCAAATCTTGCACCTATTCCATTAACAGAGATTGGACAACCACCAAAGAACAAAATATAGTCACAATCACTATAGCCAAAATACATGCTCCATTGCTGACCTTGACTCCAGAATGTTGCATCAACTGCAAAGAACATCAAAAGTTCGTCTCTGATTTCTCTTGAACTGACTCTGATGAACCAGAAATTTTGATAGTTAATTCCCGCAAGTAACGCTTCTTGAACATAATAGACCCAGCTGTTTTCGCTGTCTCTTGGACCATAGTCTGTGAGCAAAAACAGGAATTCTTCATGAGCATAAACAACATTTATCGCACCGTGGTTTTCAATGATATATTCAACCCATGGTTGCATATACTCCGAAATTTGCATTTCAACAAACACGACTGGAGTGATGTGGATTTCATGGAGTGTTGCTTCAACAATGTCAAAGATAAAATTCAATGTCTCTAAAGTTCCCCACATAATAAGGTTGCGATAGACCGCGACATATTGATTGGTTTGATTCATGATACCAAGATTTGTTACTATTGTTGGCTTAACTCTTAGTGCAAGAGCATTGGTTGAAACTTCTTGAATAGTTGCAATTTGACCTATTTCAAAGTTCCAAACAGTCATAGAGTATGTTGTCTCTCCTGCAAAAGAGTCAAAGCCATGTTCTCCTCCCCAGCCATACATCACGCTGAAACGATGAAGAATATATTCCATGTTACTGAACGAATCAACCATTATGATGACCGTCCTTTCTCCAACAACATGTGTTATTTGATGAGTTCCGACTCGAAAAGTTTGAAGATCTCCATCAATAATTATTTCAACAATGAAACCCGGACTGACAACAAAATCTATCGTGACAACTGTTCCAGTCACAAACCTGTCATCACCCCAACCAAAGAAAGCTCCCGCTGGAGTGCTTGGAATGAAACTTGCAATGCCCACTTGTTCCATTGCTCCTCTTGAAATAAGAACTAAATGCCCAAGGCAATAACATTCATCTGGATAATAATATTGACAAATTCCTTCAATAGCACGTCTGACAAAGTTCAAAATATGATCATGTCCGCCAAATACGACTCTTCCAAAAGAATGGGTGAATGTTGCACTTCCGTTGAGTCCAAAAAATGGAACAGAACTTGGCGCATCTGCAATTGCTTCTGCCCACAAAGGACATGAGACAGCAAACATATCAAAATTTGCAGTATCTGCACCACCAATGTATTGTCCGAGCGCAAGAGACGCGGCGACAACGTCATGAAGAACAACTCTTTCTGCAACAAATCCCATCATACTAACAACATCAATGAACGCCATCAGTTCATAAGTTATGTGTTGAAAAACGACATAATGATTATTAATATCAATAACAAGTCCCGGAGCGCCGATAGTGATTAGAGTTTCCAAATACCATCTAAAAAACGCGTTTCCACCAACGATGAGATAGTTTTCAAAAACAAAATCATCCGCTTGGCTTGCATCTTCTGCTTGAGCATTTGTTTCAAAAACACCAATATAAGTGTTGCGAGATTCTCGCGACTCTGGTTGAATTCCTATTTGTTGCCCGAAGACAAATTGATAATATTGTCCAACTCCATAAGGAATGAAGATGATTGGGTCTTCATTGGCATAGCCCCAGTCAATAGCCGCTGCTATTCCATTTTCTCTCAAATTGTGATAAAGATTGAGTGTTCGACAATCTTGAGTTCCACCACATTTATATGCTCTGTTGCAAATGCCACAATGGTCAACTAGACATTGTGGATTTGGCCCAAAAACATGGCCATATTCAACACATAAGTCAGTAATCATGAAATTTGCTGTGATTGTGACATTGTTTGCAGGCATCAAAAAAGACCAAGTTCTTCCGATGCTCGTCAAATCCTGCTCAGTGATACCTTCAAGAGCAAAGCTTGTGAAAGTTCTGTTTAAAGGAAGATTAAGAGTGAAAGTTATTCTTATTCCTTCTCTTTGAGTGCCTCTTGGGGTCACATTCACAAAATTTCCAACAATCACAAAATGCTCAATGGGTATTAATGCCACACTGAACGCAACAGTTCTGTTCGATGTTATGTTTTCAAGAACCCATGTTCCCGCAGAAGTTCTTGTCAAACTTTCCCCTCCCGAAACGATTCTCAAATAATGCCCTGTCGGAGGAGCTGGAAACGCAAATTCAACACTTTCTCCCTCGCGTACTTGGAAAGTTCGCGAAGTGGTGTATGTAGTGCTTTCTCCGATTGTTGCCGTGATAGCAAGGCTATCCGGAGAAGTCCATGTCACAGTGTGATATGTTGGCCAAGGAACATACGGGCCATTGTCCGGACACGCAGTCAACATCACAACCGATATCACCATAATTGCAACAAGTGCTATGACTGATAATAGTAGTTTTAGTTTTTTCATTTTTACTCCTTTTTTCACTTTCTTTGTTTCTCAAACACAAAAAAGGTCTCTTCACCCTCTTTGTGTTATACTATTATAACATATGATAATAGACTTGTCAACGTTTTTTAAATTTTTTAATTCTTTTTATTATATATATTTTTTATTCTCAATTTATTAATAAATTTGTAATTTGTTGTAATTTTTGGTGGCGCCCAAATTACACTGCAACTATTTTGACTCGCTTTAATTCTCTAACCCGTATTGGACACGGGAACTATAGTCACAGAGATGATAATAATGGGATAGCATTCACCGTAGTCGTGTGAATAGCTATGCTAATCTTAGTAGTCATAGGAACGATATTTTTTTCAAAATTCAGTATTTAAAAAATCACCGACCCCCGAGACAAATTGTTGAATTGGTTTAATCACAACTCACATTAATATTAACTTTATTGGGATTGTTTGCAGAGAAATACTCTGTCGCCTATCTTTTTTGTAGATTGTGTTTTTTTAAAACCAACAACCGAAGATGCTTGCTCCCACTATAATTTTTATGTTATCTATGCTAAAATTGTTTGTTTGAAAAATAACGAACGAAAATCTGTCGCCCGTTGTTTTTTTACGTTGCTCCTGCGTTTTCAAGATTGTTTTCTGTTTCTTGTTGAGTTTCAACAACCTCTTCCATTGTTGCAACCACCTCTAATTTTGCTTGGTTTTCTGCGACATTGTTCTCATCAGGGTTTTCTGCTGTCTCTTTGTCAATATTGCTATTCTTTTTTCCTCTTCTTGCAAAAAATATGACATAGAACACAACTATTGAACCAATGACAAAAACAGCTTTGAGCAGACTTGTGAAATTAAGAAAGAAAAACAAACTATTGAGGACGACTGCAACGGTGTAGACCAATGAAGACAACCTCATAATGTGCATGTTTTTTTGCCATTTTCCAGCCATTGCAAAAATTGCACCTGCCAAAACTATCCACTCGAACCAAATTCCGTTGAACCACCAAAACACAAAGACGATAACAGCTTTAATTAGACAAAACAAAAGTAAAAGCAAAATTGAGTTTCTTTTTGAAACTCTGCTCCCCTCTTTTGTCACCTTTTTCATAGTGAAGTTTTTAATGATGCTGATGACTTTCAAGCCAACGAGAGTAAAGTTCAAAAGAAAGGCTAAGTTCGCTAATTTTGCAAAATTGCCTAGAATTTTTATGTTGATTGTTTTATCTCTTTTTTTGAGTTGATAGCGATAAACCGCAAGACCAATATTAACCAGACCAAAAACTTGCGAGATAATAAAAGCCCACAGAGCAACTGGTAATGTTTCAAGTGAAAATTCAGTGAATAAAGTTAAATCGAACATTTTTGATTTTTGATTGTGTTTTTTTAGTGGCTGAGTGATTGGTGATTAAAATCAATCGGACTCACGATGCTCACCCCCCACAATAAAACCAAGTTGGTCGCATTTATAGGGGCAAGCATCACAAGTCCGAAGAGTTACATCTTTATTAAAATTACTTTGTAAAGTTGCTTAATTAAATTTTAAATGCACTTGTTTTCTTATTTCTGCGCCATGATATCTTTTAGTAATGCTTTGTTGGAAAGCAACTGTCCCGCTCCTAGAATCGCGGCATATTCGGGGTCTTGAGGGATGTGAACGCGAAGGTCCAGTTCATAGGAAAGAAAATCTCCAAGAGCAATTATGCGAGCAGCCCCGCCAACGACATGAATTCCACTTGAATAAACATCGGAAGCAAGTTCTGGCGGAAGCATGTTAATAATGCTTTCGATTGCATCACGAACGCGGAGGTAGTATGGCCTCAAAACACTATAGACATCTTCTGCTCTAACTTTTTCCGAGCGAATATATTTTGTTGACAAATCAAGTCCCGACACCATTGTTGTTGAAATGTCTTTTTCTAAAAGTGAGCCAATGTCCATTCGAAGTTTTTTTGCAGTTGGCATTCCAATTTTGAGATTATATCTTCCGCTGACATGATCGCAAAGTGCTTTGTCCATGAGGTTTGTTCCAACAGAGATTGCACACCCTTGCACAATTGATGAGAGCGAAATCGCCGCAACTTCAGTTAGTCCTCCACCAATGCTAACAACAAGACCACCATAAGCTGTGTGAACAGGCAATTGAAGTCCAACACCACTTAGAAGTATATTTTCAATAAGCTTGATTTCCTTGATTCCAGCCGCATACGCAACATCACCATACTTCTTTCGCTCTTCAACCGAAAGCCCCATTGGAACTCCGATGATTGCTTTGACACGTGGCCGAATGATTGATGTTGAAGGAATGATTTTTTTCAAGAACTCTTTCAAGAGTATGCTTAAACTCAATGGATCATGAATAATACCTTCGCTGATTGGCGAAACAACGATAGTGTTTTGAGGCGCCTTTCCTGTCATTTCATATGCAGCTTGTCCAATCGCGCGAACATTTTTCTTTTTTCTTTCGCCCAAAAATGCAATACAAGTCGGCTCAGTCAAAACGATTCCACTGTCCGCTAAATATACATATGTAGTCGATGTCCCAAACACCAATCCAATTTCAATCGTGTTCATTTCTTTTGTTGCTCCTAGAAATTTCTAAGGTTATTTTTTTGAGTATTTTTTCAACCAATAAAGTTGGCAATCCGATGACATTGTTAATGTCGCCTTCAATAGATTCAATCAAGTCTTTCAGCTCCTCGTCTTGAATACCATAGCCACCCGCTTTGTCGAACGGTTTTTTTGATTTTAGGTAAGGTTCAATTATTGTTTCGTCATAAGATTTGAAAGCGACAATCGTTTTTTCAAAGTCTGTTTCCACATTGTTTTTCAAAACAACTGACACTCCTGTTATGACATTGTGAGACTTCCCACACAGTTTTTTGAAAAACTCTCTTGCCTCATTTTCGTTCTTTGGTTTTCCAAGAACCTCTCCGTCTGTGACAACTATTGTGTCTGCACCAAGAATTGGAAAATCATTATTTTCAAGTTTTTCTTGAACTGCTTTGGCTTTTTTTTCTGCAAGAGTCATGGCTAGGACATGCGGCTCAAGAGCTTCAAATCCACTTTCATCAATATTTGACGGAATAACTTCAAGAATCAAGTTTCCTAGTCCGTTCAACAATTCAAATCGCCTTGGGGATGCTGATGCCAAAATAATTTTTTGCATATTGTTCTTTTTTCTCTACAAAATCTCCAAGTTTTTCTTGAATGCTTTTGCAAATTCTGGCCCTGCTTTTAGGGCATCTTTGATTTCAAGTGAGCAGTCACGAACAACTTCAGTTTTCATAATAACGCTGTCACCAAGAACATCACAACTGATGTCTTTGACATCGCAACACATTGAGCGGTCAAGAGAAGAAGCAATTCTGAGTATTGCTGAAAGCTTTAAAACAGCAACAAGATCTTCTGGATTGAGAAAACTTTCAAACTTCTTCCATTCAGCAAGGTTAAATTCCTCTGATTTGTGCCCCATAGCAACAAATGCGGCAAGAATGATTTCACGATGCGAAAACCCTTGAAGTCCCGAATTCAAAATGAAATAAAACGAATGTCTTGGGTAGTCATAAAATTTTATTTTCAGTCCAGCATCATGAAGGAGTGCTGCGACTCTTAAGACTTTTAAGTAATGTCTTGGGAGCTTATGAAGAACACGCAACTGCTTATAGAGCGTCACACACAAAAAACAAACATGCTCAGCGTGCTTGACGTTGATGTCAAACTGACGCATTAATGTTTGCAACGAATGCCCCAAAACATCACTGATTGGTTTTTCTATTGTTGTTGGAACTGCATGTTGATAGAGAAGCCCCTCGCGGATTCCCGAGCCAGAAATGATGATATTTTTGAAGTTTGAAAACTCCATAAAGCTTTTAATGCATGCAAGAGCCGAAATGAAAAGGTCAGCACGCTCGGTGCTAAGTCCTTTAATTTTCGCACGCTTGTCCGCATCCAAAGTTTTTCCAAGATCATAAATAGTGTTGAAATTTTCTTCTGAAATGTGAAAGTTGTGAACCATGTCAATAGGATAACGTCTTTTTCTCATCGTTATTTTTGCAAGATTTCTAAACGCTCCGCCAACACCAACAAATTGAGTGTCTGGGTCTAGTTCTTTGAGCCATGTGCAAGAAGCGAATTGATCAAGGCAATAGTTTTGAATCATTTGTGCTTGCTCAACTGGATCAGTGCAAACATCTGAGAACAAATCCGATAGTGACATTGTTCCAAATGGAAAATATTCTTGATTGAGAATATGACGACGGTTATAATGAACCAAAGAAACACCCGAACCAGAGATATCAAGAATGACTCCTTTTGGAACTTCCAAAGAATTAATAACTCCACGATAAATTAGTTCTGTTTCTTCTGGAGAAGACAGAACTCTAAACTTGAAACCGCAAGTTGCATGAATTTCTTCAAGGAAACTTTTTTGATTTTTGGCACGTCTGACCGCGTTTGTTGCAACAGGATAAACTTTTGTGACATTGTGAGTGTCAGTCAGTTTTTTGAACATTTTAAGAATTTTGATTGCCTGCGAAACTCTTGCTGGCTTCAAAAAGCCATCCCTGTCCATGTCTTGACCGAGTCTCACCTGCTCTTTTAGTTCATCACAAACGACAAAGTGCCCGTCCC
>WQSV01000026.1 GCA_009787685.1 Bacillota bacterium | reverse complement strand
ATCAGGGCTTGCCCCTCGCTTGTGTGTTCGCCGCCGCTTGCGGCGGCGATTGTCTAAAAAAGCCTAGTGCTACCTTTTTAGACACATCTGACACTGACACAAGAATAATAGGAGATTAAAGAATGGGTCAACCACAATTGAAAGAAAATTTTCAAACTCAACAACATTATCAACATCAACAACCAACAGAACAAAAGAAATTCAAGAAATTAGACACCTTTTCACGCTCGTGGATATTGACGCAATCAGCCGAGAAAGCAACGCAAGAAGATTTGGAAAAAGCACTGTCAAAATACACATGGGTGGGTCAACTTGAAAAGGGCGAAAAAGGCGGAGAGCAAGGATATTTGCACTATCAAATTTATATCGAAAATGTGAGAACAATTCGCTTTTCAACGCTCAAAAACAAACTCCCAAATGCCCATATTGAGGAGCGGAGAGGAACAAGGCAACAAGCCTATGACTATGTGACAAAAGAGAGAACAAGGGTCGGCGAGGTCATTGGCAATGGCGAAATTCGCCTTGAGGAGGAGCAAGGCAAGCGAAACGACCTTGACGGCATCACAATGCTACTCGAGGAAGGTGCTAATTTAGACGAAATACGAAACGCATTCCCAAAGCAATTTGTTCGCTATGGCAACGGAATTGAACGCTTTAAAAACTCACTCATTGAGCAAGAGCAACGCTCATTTTTGAAGAAGTATCGTGACATGAAAATAACCTATATTTGGGGCGATAGCAGAGTTGGAAAATCACGATATGTCAACCTAAAATATGACTACGAAGTCTACTCAATCGGCAACTACGACAAAGGAATGTGGGATTTATATAATGGCGAAAAAGTAGTGCTATTTGAAGAATTTCATAGCGACATCAAAATAAACGATATGTTGCGTTGGCTTGACGGGAACCCAGTCCAACTGTCAGCAAGGTATCGTAACAAAATAGCCTGCTTCAATAGGGTCTACATCACAAGTAACGAGCCACTCTCAAAACAATACCCAAACATTCAAACAGAAAAGCCAAAAACCTATGAAGCGTTTTTGAACAGAATAAACTACATTTGGGAAATAGGCAAAACCTCTGCCCCAGTTTCCGCAAAGCCAGACAAAGGCGGCAAAATGTCAGTCGAACAAATAACCGCTTTTGGAGCAGTTGACTTAGATATTTTTTAGTAATTGAATTTAGGAGTATTAGGAGAGTTGGGGCAATAGAAAAACCATCAAAGGTGGTCACAGACTTGTTTTGCTCTAAGGCAGATCAAAACAAGTCTTGGGTGGGTCACAAAAATATTTGAAAATTAAAGGAATTTAAGAAAAATGAGGAAACAGAGAAAGGAAGAAAAAAATATCTACATCAGCAATGATTTCATAAAAAACTGTGCAAGAGCCTTTGCACATGACTTAATTGCGTTACAGCGAAAACGGCGGTGACATGAAGAACATCACCGCCAACAAGGTCTATGGGTTTTTAGGGAAACTAGACGAGAAAAACAGACAGTCACGAAAATAATTTTTAGGCTTTGTGTTTTAAAATAGATTTTTTATAGATAGTTTTTTCTTTGACAAAACAACAAATAATGTGCTAGACTAAATAGTGTTAAATAATGTTTTGGTCAAGAAGTCACTAATGAAGATAGTATTTCTTAATCAAAATGTTACTTTTATTTGCATTGCAAGAGCATAGGAGGAAATTATGGATGTAAAAAATTATAGTATACATGAAGTTCTATCACACGACACTTCTTTTTATATACCACCTTTTCAAAGGTCGTATAGTTGGGGTAAAACAGAAATTGATAGATACTTTACGGATGTTGAAAAAATAATTAAGAGTGAGCGAAATTGTGACGAAAAAGATAAACTTGAGCATTTTTTCGGAACTCTAGTTTTGAAGAACGAAACAAATGGATTGACCACTAGAAGAGTTGTTGTTGACGGACAGCAAAGACTGACAACGACGCTTTTGCTGATAATTGCGTTGCGTGATTTTGCTAAAGGCAATGATGAAAAAAGCATAATTGAAAATAGATATCTTAAAAATAGTGCCTCAACATTTAGTGATAAAATTAAACTAAAGCAAGTAACAAAGGATTGGGATGCTTATTTAACGCTTGTGAAAAATGGTAGCGTTGAAGTGGGAAATAAACTTGAGTTGGTGCCGGGAAAAATCACAGATGGATATAATAGATTTCTTTCTAAAATTAAAAAATTGGACTACGAAATAAAAGAATATTTAATTGCATTGTCTAGAGTAAATGTTGCTTGTATATTTTTGGATGAGAGACCATTTAAGGGTGAAGATCCCCAAATTATTTTTGAAACATTAAACTCACTGGGAAAACCTTTAACTTTTGCTGATTTGATTCGTAACTACATAATGTTAGGTTTGCCATCTAATGAGCAAACTGAAATTTATGATAAAATATGGTATCCAAAAATTGAAGGTGTTTTGCATGAAAGAACTTCATATTTCTTTAGAGATTTATTGCAGTATAAAGAAAGCAAGCCATTTAAAGTCATAAGTGACAACAATACTAAAGAATTATATGCGATTTTTAAAGAATTTGTGGAAAGAGAATATAAAGACAATAGAAAGGCTTTTATTGAAGATGCAAAGCGTTTTGTTAATTTGTATAAATGGATTGACGAAGTGGAATCCGAACAAATCCCTAAAATATCAAGTAACATAGATAATAATAAATTAATTATTGAATTGCTTAGAAATATTTTTCACGACATCAAAACAGAAGCATTTAAACCTTTTGTATTAGGATTGTTAGAATTTCATCAGTTTGGTTTTAATTATGAAAAATTATCAGATGAGAATTTAGTCGAAGCATTAAAAATTATCAGAACTTATTTGATACGCAGGCGTGCATTAAAAGTATCACAAGGAGAGAACAAAGAAATACCATTATTAAGTAAAGAAATTTATGAAAATCATTCTTCTTGGTTTAATGGGGCAAAAGAACAAATGCTAACACTTTTGTCGAAGAGGGCATATAATTTGCGAATTCCTAACAATGTTGAAGTTGCAAGTGAATTAAGACGAATAGATTTTTATAATGGATTAAGAACATATAGCAAATTTATTTTGGGCAAAATTGAAGAAATGCAGGCAAAAATGTCTGTAGATTTTCGTGATAAAAAAGCCACCATTGAGCATATCATGCCTCAAGAAGTTGAAAAAAGTGAGTATTGGCAAAATGAACTTGGTAATGACTGGAGTAATACTCATAAAAAATATATTCATAATATTGGAAATTTAATTTTAACTGAATTTAATTCTGAAATTGGCAATAAACCTTTGGCGAGCAAGAGAGAAAAACTGAAAGAATCTAATTTTTTATACAGAAAAGATGTCATAAATAATGAGACTTGGAAGGAAAAAGATATACTAAATCATCAAAAAAATATGATAGAGAGATTTTTGAAAGCATTTCCACTTCCACAAGAAATGCATCAAACAGAAAATTGGGACAACTCAAAGCCGAAATTTGATTTAGAAATTTTTTCCCCATTAAATGATGCTTATGGTGAGATTGTCGAAGGAAGAATACACTCAAGGAGAAAGCGTGAGGGAAGAAAGCCTAAAGAGATGACCCTTTATGATGATGTTTTTCATGTTAGTGAATGGCAAGAAGTTTATTTAATATTTTTGAGATGGTTAGAAAAAAATAATTCTTTTGCGTTTGGAAATTTGTTTTATAAATTTAGTAATGCTAAGAATGAGAATAGTTATCCTCTTTTGGCAAAAAGAGAAAAGGTGTTATCCCTTTCAAAAGAGAACAAAAACATCGGAATATATTATAAACGATTATCTGATGATATTGCATTTAAAGATTCTTCAGAAGAAATAGAGGAAGATTCAATATATGTTTTTGCACATAGAGATGCAAAAACTCTTGTCGGATGGATTAGCGAAATTATGAGTGAAAATGGTATGGATGAAGAATCAGTTTTGATTGAAATGAAACCGATACTATAATGGGGCATATCCCGTTGTTGAATTTTATTCTGACCGAGTTGAAGTCACTTCGACTGGCGGACTGCCATTTGGACTGGCTGAAGATGAATTTTTCTTGGGTCGCAGCTTGCCTCGTAATCGCGAAATCATGAGAATATTTGTTGATTTGGACTTAGGCGAGCATCTAGGCTCAAGTATGCAAAAAATAATGAGTTGTTGTGATTAAGTCTGTTTCTTTGAAGGTGTTATCTTCTGCTTGGATGTAGACTTTTTGAATTCCTCCAGTTCTGTTGGAATAAATGAAGTGCCTAAAAGAAGTTTTGTAATTAATAAATCGCGAATCGGAATATAAAATTCCCTCACAACTAAAGTTTGAATTATAATGCCACGCCTTGAAAATATAACCGTTTCTTGTGGGAACAGGGACATCATACATCTCCAAATGCACTATTTCCAGATGCAAAAACTGTGGAGAGGTCGGATTATTGTGAGCCATGTGGAGTGTAGATGTTGAAGTCGGGAACTGTTATTTTCCTTGCTGGCGGTGCGCTCACTAGAATTGAGAATGCAGCTAATAACGGAAATATGAGTGGCGCAGATAATATTGGTGGTATTGCAGGAAGAATGCTGGTGTCTTAAGTTTGAGGCATCTTTGAATACAGGACGACAAAGAATAAGAAAAAACCCACAAGTGGCTTTAAACGCATTTGTGGGGCTTGTTTTAGGTTTTTGAATTGTTGATGATTTCTCGTGCCATTTCTTTAATTCGCTTGCCAGTCAAGCTGATAGTATTTTTGCTTAAGTTGACATCGCTCGTTTCTAAGGTCTTTTCAGAATTGAAAAGGTGCATGGCTGTGGTGCGAGTGAAAGTAGATTTTTTAATGGACGACTTGATGCAAAGTCATTTGATGTTAAACTATCAATCACCAGCTGTCAGTTGTTCATCTTTACTCGGTTGATGAGTATTCGTGTGCGGCTGTTTTTGTTATGATATCAAATAGGATTTCGTTGCCTTTTGTCATTTTGTAGTTCACTTCTCGCATTAGGCTTTCAAAAATTGTTCTTCCCATTTTTCCGCTTTGGGGGGCGAAGAGGGGGAGGGGGGTGATGTCGTCAATGACTTCGACTTCAAGAGTTTTGTTGCCTTGTTTGATGAGGAGTCTTTTTTCATCGATGATTTTGACTTTTGCTCCGAGGTAGGTTGCGAAGCGATATTCTTTTTCTTCAAAGTGAACGACACAAGTTGTTCCCATGAAGCGAATTCCGAGATAGGGAATGATTGCGGCGGAAACGAAAAGGCAGAGACGGTCATTGATATTGCATTGTGACCAGAAGTATTTTTTGGGAAAAGATTTTCCTCTGTCGCCCTCAATATAGCCAACTCCTCCATTGAAATTGTAGACGCGACCGTTGATAGTGATTTGTCCTTCAAGAGAATGTTTCATGCTCACGACTGTGTGTTTGCATTCCATTTTTGGAAAGAATTTCAAAAAGCCCATTGCGTCATACTTGATTGGTGAAAAGTCACCAAAAGATACACTTCCACAAGCAACAAAATCGTCATCCTTGACGTCGAGGAACATTCCCATTTCGTCCACATAGTTTTTATCAACTCTTGCTTCAAAGTTATTGCCATAGGCAAAACGATATTCCGCATCTTTAAAAAATGTGGAATAGGTTTTTTCGGGTGTGATAATTTGAACAAAAGATGAACTTTCGTCCTTGTGGGTGTTTCGCCCAAATATTACTGCAATGCTCTCTGTTTCGCTATTGCATTTGACATAAAAGCCTTCAAAGTAGTTCATAAATATTGAATAAATTATTTTAAGTCTTTCACCGCGGGTCCGTCGAGCAATTTTCCGTCGACATTGAAGCGTGAACCGTGGCAAGGGCATTCATAGACATTTTCGATTTTGTTAAATTTGAGGGCACATCCAATGTGTGAACAGCGCTTTTTAACAAACGGTGCTTTCAAAAGTGAGCCAGCGGAAATTAGTCCGTGAGGAAGGAGGCTGCCGATGTTTTTTCTGCAATACTTTCGGTGAGGACTAAAGAGTTCTGCGAATTTTTCGTGTTGATTTGCAATGAGGTTTGAAACAACTCGTCCGCAAATCATACCGTTTAAAAGCCCCCATTCGTTGAAGCCTGTGATAACGAAAACATTCGGGTGTTTTTTTGAAATTGAACCAGCGAATGGGATGTCGTCATAGGTCACTGAGTCTTCCGCCGACCAAAAGTCTCCAAAGTCTTCGTCTTTTGCGCCAAACATTTCTTTCGCTTTTCTTTTGAGGTTGAAGTAGTAATCTGCACATTTTTTGTGTTTTCCAGTTCGATGGTCATAGCCGCCGAGGAGCATATAGTCTTTGTAGGAACGCATGTAAAGCCCACCGTCTTCCGCTCCATTGAACATTGCACCAAGTGGAGGGTTTTTGAAGGTCACGACATAAGACTTCGCTTGATACATTTTGAAATAGTAAAAATTGTTGAGTATGACTGGAAAACGAGTTGCAATGATGATTTTTTTTGCTCTGATCGTGTTGCCTTTCTCCGTGATTAGTTTGTTTTCATCAAGTATAAAATTGACGATTTTTGTGTTTTCAAAAATGCCGAAATCTTTTCCAATGCCAGCAAGAAATTTGAGGGCATTAAATTGTGCTTGGTTTTCCATTTTGATAGCATGGCCAAAACGAGATTTGACAAAATCAACTTCGTCAGTGAATTCACGCATAGCAGTGTATTCTTCTCGAAGTTTCATTTCACTCTTTTCATTAGACGCAAAAAGATACGACGGCATTGTTTCAAAATCGCAATCAATATTGTGTTTCTCGATTATTTCACGATATAGTTTGAGTGCTTCTTTTTGAGACTCAAAGTATTCATGCACTCGAGGATTTTTTTTTGCAAGCCTTGCATACATCGGGCTTTGAACGCAAGAAAGTGTCGCTGTTGAGCGAGCTGTCGATTTTGAAGCAATTTTGTCTGCTTCAAAAACTGAAACCTTGAAGCCCTCTTTAGACAAAAAATAAGCGGAAAGAAGTCCAGCAACTCCTCCACCAACAATCGCGATGTCAGTGTCCAAATCATGGCTAAGTGAGGGATATTCATTAAAACCTTCAAAATAATCTTCAAAAATACTTTTCATATCCTAGTAATATTGCCCACTTTTCAATTTTCTAAACATTGATGAAGATAATTAAATAATATTTGTGAACTACTTTGAAGGCTTTTATGTCAAATGCAATAGCGAAAAAGAAAGCATTGCAGTAATATTTGGGCGAAACACTCACAAGGACGAAAGTTCATCTAATGATTAATTTTCAATGCTAAACACACAGCTTACTATCAAACTTCATTGACAACAGTCGAAGACTGTTGTCAATTGCTAGTTGTTTGAATATTAAAAAAGTGCGAATACATTTTGTCTTCGCACTTTGATATAACAATTTTTTTATGTCGCGAGCCACCAAACTAGTGCTAGCACAGATGCGGCGGTTGATGCAACGCCCATGATTAGGGTTATTAGGAATCTTTTTTTGTTGTGGTCTCTTCCTCTTAGTGCTTGGAAAATTGCAGGCAAACTGCAACTGAAGTCGACAATAATGAAAAGCAAAACCCAGAAAGTATTGTCAGAAAATAATCCAGCGAAAACAACAATAAGAGTCCAAACAGAAAATGCGACAGCAAAAATACCGTTCCAAAAACCTCTGTTAGACTGTTGTCTTGACCACTCATTCTTCGCAGCATCTCTTGCTTTTTGTTGAAATTGCAAGTGAGGATCGTCATTGCTCCAAATTGGCTCGTCTGGATTTGAATGTGAAATGTTTTGAAAAGGTGGAGGTGGCAATGAATTGGACGGAAAATCTTCCGCCACCGCTTCTTGTGGCGTTCTTGCAGTTTCGTTGTTCACATTTTTATTGGTTATGTTTTCAAGAGGTGGATTTTCCACCGTCACTTCTTCATTAGTATTTCTCATCGAAAAACTAGTTCCACAACTAAGGCAGAACTTGTCATCTTCATTCCCAACGCTTCCGCATTTTTTGCAATTCATTTTGTTTTCTCCTTAATTTTTTGAGGTGCTGTTTTTTCGCTGTGTTTAATGATTTTTTGAGTATTTTTTTTATTTTTTCGCACTCGTTGCTAATCGTTGCAAATTCTTCACTGCCGATATAATTTGTTTTACTCAAAATAGTAAGCCAATATTTTGTTTTAGTTGTTTGTTTTGAAGAAGCACGTATTTTTGAAATAAAGTGGGCTCTACTCTTTCTGATATTGTGTTTTAGGAACAATTTGCTTTAGTGATAAAAATAATGAAACATGAAAAATTAAACATACAAACTTGGCGAGGATTTGAACTCTCGTGAAAGTCAAATATGTTTAATGTTCCTTGTTTCATTCTTGGCGAAGCCAAGTTTGGTGGTGGAGATGCGGCGTACCGGTACTAATACTCGTCCGCTTTTGGCAGTTTCTCCCGTTTTCCTCTAGTTTCCCAAGAAAACTCGGCTTTTCCGCCCCCTCAATTGGGATTTTGTTCTGTTTTCTTAAGAAAAGTGGACGAGTTTTAGTTCGGCTCGGGGGTGTCTTTTTGGGCTACGGTGCCGAACCCCCGTCCGTTAAAATGGCTGCTCTTTTTTGAGTTGTGATTATTCTGCTTGTAAAAAGGTTTCCAATTTTTGCTTTTTTGAACTCGCTAATTTCGGAACTATCGTCAAGAGCAGTACTCCCGCCAATAGTGTGATATTTAAAAAGCACAGAAATATATGCCCATACGCCCTAAATCCTGCATGAATTGTAGCCAAATAAATTATGGCTGATGTGAGATATGTTATAACTAATGTAGCAGTGATAATGATCCAAAAAGCACTTTTTTCTAAAAAGTCTTTTCTAAATGCCCTAATAACAAGTAGCACTCCTACTGCTACCATTATTGCAGATGCAATTAAAGTGAAAAACAATGCACCACCAACACGCCCAACTACATCGCCAAATCCTGAATTAAGAAAACCTTGAAATGTGCTTCTCCAAAAAACAACCATTTGCATCATGTGTACATGACTAAAAGCTAGGTTGTCGGTTATCAGCGCTAGCCATGGCAGAATGCTAAATGCTATCAGCGCCGCCCCAAGTGAAATGTATAACACCTTTCGTTTTTTACTATTTTGCATACTTTGTGAGTCTCCTATCTCTGCCTAGTCCGCACAGATCTATGGTACAAAATAAAATTTTTTCGTGTTTTAATTATTCCTAGTTTTTCAACATCCGTTTTTTATTTGTTATAACACACTATTATAGTTCACAAAAAACGAGTATTGAATTGCCGATTGTCCTATGTCCGCTAGAAACATTCTAGCGGACATATATATCGATGGTGGAGATGCCGGGCTCTGCCTCCCGGTTCCAACGTGAATTTAATCTTAAGGGTCTATAGGCTTAGTCTTTTTGGTGATTCGAGACATGGAGAGACGAAAAAGACAAATCCATGCGACTAGGTTTTTTTGAAGTGTTTCGTTTGATGAGAAAAACCAAACTCATTGAACGAAATCGCCTTGGTTGACACTGATTGCGTCTTAAGCGAGAAAACGGTCAGCGACTACTTTAGATTAAGCAGCAAACGCGAATGCAGGTTGTGCATAAGCAGTTTTTTGATTGTTGTTATTTATTTTGTTTGCCCTTTTAAGGAAGACTGGCAACTTCCGCCTACAACCTTAGGAGAATCCACGCTGTCGAAACTATTACATCCCCATGTGTGTTCAATGCGCAACTCACAACATTTAATGCACAATGATTGCTAAACACAGGATATCACATTTTTTGAAGAATGTCAATGGTTTTTAAAAAATATTTGAAAAATGTTTTCGACAAGAAAATAGAATGTTGAAGTTGGATTTGTTGAGTCCCATTTGTAATGGGGTGATGTTTTCACAAAATGAAACATTCTCAAAAACATAGTTTCCGTTTTTAATGATGAACACCAAAAATTGTGCGCGGAAAATTTAAAAAAATTGTGAACAAAAAAGGAACAACTTTTTTTCAAAAAAGTATTGACAAAAAACATATTTGTGTGCTACAATAATACTGTTATAGTGAGATAGTGCCGTGTTTTGAAATTTGTTTGGTGGTTTTGAGAGCAAATCTGAGTCCAAAAAAATTTTGAAAAAAGTGTTGAAAACGCTTTAGAGTGGCATGAAAACCAAGGAGAAATGAATGAAAGGAAAAATGATGAATTTTAAAAGGAGGTCGGCTTTTTTTGCGGTCGTTGGCACAATGCTTGTTTTTGCGTTGGTGCTTGTTTTTGCGTTCTCATTGAGTGGAAGAAATATTTCAGCGGCAGCAAACTCGTCGGTTGAAGCCCCAAGAATAACGGGGATTTCTGGACAAACTGTTCATTGGGAACACAACACTTCAATCACGGCAACGGTCTTTTTTAGGGTCTATATTGATGGCACCCCTCGAAATGCTGGGCAAGAGACAAGTGACAATTTTTTTGATTTTTCAAGTTTGACACTTGTCGAAGGAAGAGCGTATTCTTTTGCGGTCAGAGCAATTTTTGGAGGAATCCAATCGGATTTTTCGGATTCGGTTTTGGTGACAATACGAACACCTATTCCGCCGTCGGGATTGACAGCAGGTCAGCTTGCTGGAATTATTGTGGGCGGTGTGGCATTGCTTCTTGTTGCTATTGTCGTTGTTTTGATTCTTCTCAAAAAGAAAAAAGGAAACAAAGAGCAGTGTGGTCCGTTTGAAAAAAAGTCGAGTTCGTCTCGCGTTTCAAATCAAAATAGTCCAATTACTTCATCAACACAAAAGTCGTCATGCTTAAGAGATGCGAAAGAGGAAGTTTATAAATGTAGTGAGATCTATGACATTGCTCTTCGTCAAGTTGAAATCGCAAACTTGGATGAGGGCAATGAGCTGCTCAAAAACCAAGCAATGAACACAATTCTGCAACTATCCGCTCAAGTTGAAAAAGCGAGAGAGTGTGTTGAAAAATATAAACAGGAGGTCTGCCACTCATGAAACACACCAGAATGAACTTGAGAAAAAACCTCGTTTGTAATAAGAAAAAAGGAGGGGTGCAGATATAATGAATGATAATCTAGTTAATGAAAATGACAAAGCAACGAAAGCACCGACCTCACTTGAAAAAGCGAAACTATCGGTGACAAAACCGAATAAGGCAACAAAGGTTGGAAAATCTCCAGCAAAAAAAGCGGACGATGTGGCCAAGCAACTAAAAGCCGATGTCAAAAAAATCAAAACCGAAAGAGACGAAATTTTGGAACAAATTAAAGCGGAACTTGGAGAAACTCTTGGAAAAAAAGGTCAACTTCGTGATTTGAGGGTCAAGGAGCTTGAAGCGCTTCAATCAGCACTTAATGCAAGAAGTAAGCGCGAAATAATGGAGCTTGAAAAGAAAGCGGGACTTGAGGTTGACGAAGAAAAATTTCACAAAGCAAAAATCAAGGAAGTTGAGACCGAAAGAAAAGCGGCGAATGCGAAAGCGAAAAGGGAACTCGTTGGAATGGGTGTCGACTATGCTGTCAAAAAACCGCCAACAAAGAAACCGAAAAAAGATCCAATAGTCGAAACTAAGAAAGTTGAAAAAGTCGAAGAAATCAACTCAACTCCGATGTCAGTTGTTCAGCCAATGCAAATTGTGAAACCGCCACCCGAACCAATAGTTGAAAAATTTGAAAAAGATGAGCCAGTTCAAGAATTTAAGCTGGTTGAATCGTCCTCAACAGAGGTAATGAAAGAGGTCGCGACAACTGTGCGGGTCGAAGACGGAACGCTCACAAAGATGCTCGAAAAATTGAAGCACGAAATTTATCTCATCTCAAAAGACCTTGACAAAACTGAGGAAATGGCAAAAAATTAAATGTGAAATTAATTTCGCATTCGGGAACAGAAAATGGAGCATGGGGAACGGGTATTGTTAAAATTACATTTACTTTCACACCTGTCCCCGAGGGTTTCGCTTTTCATTTACCTTACATAAGGTAGGGCCCCCTTTGTGTCAAGGGGCACACCTAGATTTCCAACTTTGTGTTAACCTCGTTTAGGTGTGCCTTATGAACAATAAGCCCTCTCGAAACTTCAAGTTCAATAATTTTCGGGACGACGAAGATGACTCCCCTAGAAAAAATAAAAAATACTCTCAAAAAATAAGGAGAAAAAATGAAAAAGAAAATATTAGGATTAATGATGGTGCTTGTTATGATGGCGATTGCGGTTTTTGCAATTGTTTCATGCGCACCAAGAACTTTTGATGTCGAAGTTGTCGGCGCGCCTCAAAATGCAACGCTATCAGTTCGTCACAATTCAAGCACTCTTCCAGCTGGAATTCATGAGATTCCAACGGGAGACACTTTGCAAATAACCTTCGGTGCAAACGCAGGTTTTTTGGCAACTCTTCATGTTGGTGAGGGCGCACCCCTTATGAGCAATATCCGTGGTTCAATGAACGCCGAAGTGGAGGTCTATGAAGATTTTCGTATTTGGGTCACTGTCACGGTTGACAATGAACACAACGCACTAGTTTCAGCAATGCAAACTGAAAGAAACGCAATCAACTTGATGATTGAAGATTTGGCGGCTCTCACGACTTCATCGGCTCTCGCATCGGCAGTCGCTCAAGTTGACCAAAGAATATCGGCTTGGACAGGAATGGCTTTCCAAGGCTTGAACACC
>WQSV01000025.1 GCA_009787685.1 Bacillota bacterium | reverse complement strand
ATAGGTCATTCTTTTCTTTGAGTTGATGATGCCTTCATAGATTTGGTAGTCAATGACTGAACCATTATTATCAATTTTCATGACAACGCTCAATGTCAGTCGGTCGACTTTTTCTTTTAGTGAGCAAATGCCATTTGAAAGTTTTTCTGGGAGCATCGGAAGAACCATGTGAGGAAAATAAACGCTTGTTGCGCGTTTTTGAGCTTCAATGTCGATTTTGTTATTCTTTTTCACATAATGGGCAACATCGGCGATATGAACAAAGAGTGTGTGGGTTCCGTCATCGTTTTTCACAACCGATATTCCGTCGTCAAAATCTCTTGCATCCGCTCCGTCAATTGTTATTACAAGGTCATTTGTGAAGTCTTGTCTTCCTTTTTTTTCTTCCGCCGTCACAACATCGCTGACTTCATTCGCTTCGTTCATGACCCCTTTTGGAAATTTTTCATAGAGTCCATGGGCACGAATGATTGAAAGAATGTCTACTCCTTTTTGTCCTTTTTTTCCAAGAATTTCAATGATTCTTCCTTGAGGCATTTCATGCATTTTCCAGTTTGACAATTCAACTACAACCTTGTCTCCACTCTTTGCACGCCCTAGGTCAAATTTGTCAATGATTATGTCTTTGGGGGCAGAGAGGCTGTCGGCAACGAGAAAATAGTTTTCTCCTCTGTGTTTAACTTCTCCAACAATTTTGTTTTTTGCACGTTTCAAGACTTTTTCAACCCGACCTTCTCCTCCACCTTTGCGATAGGAAAGAATTCTGACAAGAACTTCATCTCCATCGATTGCGTTTTTCATGTTGTGTTTTGGAATAAAAATGTCTTCTCTGTCTTCACAAACTAGAAAAGCATAGCCACTTCTTCTTGCTTGAAGAATGCCTTTTGCCATGTCTCGAGTGTCTTTTGTAGTTTTTTGTTTTTTGTTTTTCATTGTTTGTTTTGTTTTTAAAAAAAGCGAGGTTTTCCCCCGCTTTTTGTTTTTGATATTAGAGTTGGAGTGGCACAATAAGAATGGACACAAAAAACAGAATGCTCAGCACACCAATTGTGATGCCCAAAATCATTGTTGCTCTCTTTAATATTCCTTCAAGAGATTTTGATTTGTGCTTTTGATAATAAGTGTCTTGAGATTGGCCACCAAGAGCCCCGAGCCCACCTTCTGAGCCCGATTTTTGGAACAAAACTGCGACAATCATTAGTATTGCCAAAATTGCCAAAATAATTATGAAGATAACTCTGATGATAGGAAAACTATCGGTCATCCACTGGGGAACGTTCATTTTATACTCCTTTTTTCAGCATGCAGTGTCAAACGATCAATACACAACTGTTCTTGTTTTTTCACAAGAGTTATTAGTATAGCCGATTTGAAAATTAATGTAAAGCGTTTTTAGGTGAAAATGTTTGTTTTTTTTCAAATTTGTTAATACTAGAACTAAGTCAAAATAGCTTATGCAATTTTGAAAAGGAGAAATTTATGAAAGATTTGAAATGTGGAAAAAAAGAATGTCGTTTTAACAAGGGCTATTGTTGCACGGCAAAAGGAATTTCTATTAGCAACGACACTTGTTGCAAGAGTTATGACCCGATTGAAGAAAAGAGAAAAAGTCTTTTTGAAGTTGCTCATGAATTTGCAAAAGCAAACTACACTGTTGACACAGACGTTCAATGTTCAGCAGATTGTGTTTTCCAACACGAAAAATGTTGCACTGCAAATGGAATTACGGTCATGAGCGAAAATGACAGAAGCCCTCAGTGTTTGACCTATGTCAAAAAATGAGACTGAACAAAATGCCCAGACGGCAGTTGCCGAACATAGAAATTTATTATTTGATAAATAGAAAGCATGTTGAAAATGCTCATAAATTAAAATAGTGATTCAATCAGATTTTTACGCCATTGACTCAAAACAAACCAGAAGTCGCACTAACTATTTGACAAGGGGGTCTTCGACCCTTTCGTCGGGCAATACTAATTCAAGCAATCTCCGACAAGAGCATCAAAGATGCTTGAAAAGGGTCTTCTACCCTCTTAACGGAGATTGCTAGTTCAAGCAGAACCCAACACAACAGTTGAAGACTGTTGTGTTGGGTTTTCGACCCTCTTGACGAAGAGTGCGAATACACGCAGAACCCGACAAACCAGTCGAAGACTGTTGACAAGGGCTTTCAGCCCATTTGTGAGAGATTGTTTTTACTAAAAATTCTCCGACAAATGCATCAAAGATGCTTGAGTTTGGGGAGAGGAGCAAAAAGATGTCGAAGAACATTTTAATTCATGAGCATTTTTAATGTAAAATGGCCGACATTGCTGTCGACCATTTTACAAATATAAATAAGGGGGAAAATGATGAGTAAATCCAGTAGCAATGCAAGCGACCCTCACAATGCTTTTAATATTATATTACAAAAAAACTATTGTGTCAACAGTTTTTTGTGTTTTTTGAAAAATTTTTGTTGGTAATTTTTGTAATTTTTTCGGTTTTTTATTATTTTTTCAATCTATCTATGATTGCAAGAAGGTCTTCAAAACTTTTTATGTCAGCATCATCTGGAAAAGTGATTCCGAATTTTTCTTCAACTTGCATCATTAGGTCAACTTGATCAAGAGAGTCGAAACCTAGTGATTCGAATGTCACATTATCTTCAAGAGAAATTGCTTCTCCGCGATAGTCTTTCAAAATTTCTTCAAGTAGTTTTTTAGTTTCCATGTTATTTTTACCTCTTTTAATTCGCTCTTGTTGAGCGTTCATTAAGTATAATTATAGAACAAAAATTTTAATCCGTCAAGCGAATAAAGCGGTAAACAAATAAAAAAATTAGAGTTAGGGTTTTAAAAGAATTAAAATGTTTTGCTTTTTTATCTGTTTTTGACTCACATCAAAGAAACGAAAAAAGGACGATTTGCATCGTCCTTTTTTCGATTGTTTTGGAAATTATCTTGTTGTTGTGACCAATGCATAGCCATTGTTCCAAGATATTTGAAAGTATGCCGATTCTGTGTTTATTTGAGGAGCATTCACCCCGTCGAATGTTTGGTGTCCCGGTATGCTGACGATGATTCTTATTGGCGAGAATGTTGAATTGTGATCAATATCAACAAAGAACCAATTAGTTGAACCATCTCTTGTCATGGCAATTCCTGGCCATTGGCTTTCCGCTGTTCCGTCAATTTCCCACCAGTGAAGATTTGGAGTGTGGGGATTCCAATTTGTCCAACCTTGGTGATAGAACCAGATACGCGTTTGGTCCGATAGGGAAACAGTCACTTGATGAGTGCTTGTGACAGCTGTTCCATAGACCGTTGCCCTTATTGTTGCAACTCCATCTGACACACCTGTCACGACACCAGTTGTTGGGTCAACAGTTGCGATGTTTGGAGTGACTGAGGACCATACGATTGTGTTTGGTCTTGCGTTTTCGGGAAAAACATTTGCAACGAGCGGTGATGTTGATTGTCTGACTATAACCGAGTTATCTCCTGAGATCAAAACTGCCATAGGTGCTGGAGCGGTGTCTCCAATTGGGACTTCGACCAGTGCCCTAATGGTGAAAGCAGTGTCACCAGTGACAGTGTGAAGTGCTGCGAATTGCCTGTTTTGCGCAGTGTAGGCTACTGTTCTTGAGCCTCTCAAGGTTCTTGTTGGATGTTGTTCTCCGTCCGTTGCAACTGAAGTGATTGTGACTTCTCCAACAAATCCCGGAGCGACAACCCATTCAAGAATAACAACTGAGTCAACCGGAAGCTCTGCATACATTCTTGGCTGACCTCCATCAATGACCCCAAATGGGTCATTCGGAGTTTCTCCTTCAATTACAAAAAACTGGAAGCGAGTGATTTCAGTCGCTTGTGATTCTCCAATAAACACATAGTATTTGTAGTTTTGAACTTCAGTGCAAGCTGTGAACAGTGCAGTACTCATGATAAACACAAATATTAGTGCTGATGTTAATAATTTTTTCATTGTCATCATATCTCCGTGTGTGAAAATTTCAATTGATTGAACTATTATTATACACTATATTTTATGGTCTGTCAATAGTTTTTTTGAAAAAGTTTTGTAAATCTTTTGTTAATGAGATTTGTTAAGCATCTTCGATGCCTTTGTCGGAGATGTTTTAGTAAAAGCAGTCTCCCACAGAAGGGCTGAAAGCCCTTGTCAAGCACTTTCAGTGCCTTTGTCGGAGATTGCTAATATTAGAACCACCCCAACAAACGGGTCGAAGACCCTTGTCAAGTATCTTCGATACTTTTGTGAGAAATTGCTATTACTAGAAATTCCCCAACAAAAGGGTCAAAGACCCTTGTCAACAGTCTTCGACTGCTTTGTCGGGTTCTGCTTGAACTAGCACTCTCCGTCAAAAGGGTCGAAGACCCCTTGTCAACAGTCTTCGACTGGTTTGTCGGGCTCTGCGTATATTTGCACTCTTCGTCGAGAGGATTGAAGACCCTTGTTAAGCATCTTTGATGCCTTTGTCGGAGAGGTTCTAGTAAAAGAAGTCCTCCTCAAACGGGTCGAAGACCTTTTTAACAATTTTGTCGGAAATTGCTTTTGCATGAAACCACCCCAACAAGAGGGATTGAAGACCCTTATCAATCTTCACTTGTTTTGCATTTGATAAATTAATGTTGCATAAAATTTAAAGACTCGCAATTTGTCAACATTCAATTCAGTTTCAAGGAACAATGGTTGTTAGAGATTTTTGATTTTTTGTGAGTGTGACTTTTTGTTAGGTTTCTTGAAGTTTCTTGCATTATGCTGATGTCCACATAATAAAAAAATGCACAATGAAAGTTGTCCTTCATTGTGCATTGAAAATTTAATACTGAGAATTGAGTTGATTAAAAGCAATCACAATAGATTTCAAAGAATGATTTTGGATGAACGCAGACTGGACACATTTCTGGAGCTTTTTCGTCTTTGTGGCGATGTCCGCAATTTCTACACTCCCATGTCACTTCTTCTTTCTTTTTGAAAATTGTTCCATCTTTTAAATTTTTGAGCAATTCACGATATCTTGCTTCGTGGTTCGCTTCAACCGCGGCAACCATTTCAAAGAGTTTCGCAACTTCATCAAAGCCCTCTTGTTCTGCCTCTTTCGCCATTCTTGCATACATATCACTGTGTTCATAGCTCTCGCCTTCTGCGGCGTCAAACAGATTTTGAGCAGTGTCGGGAATGCCGTTGTGCAAAAGTTTGAACCACAGTTTTGCATGTTCTTTCTCGTTGTTTGCAGTTTCTTCAAAGAAAGCGGCGATTTGTTCATAGCCATCTTTTTTTGCTTTTGAAGCATAATAAGTGTATTTGTTTCTTGCCATACTCTCACCTGCAAATGCTTCTTGCAAGTTCGCTTCAGTTTTTGTTCCTTGTAGATTCTTTTTCATGTTGTCTCCTTGTTTGAGGTGCCAAAAGGGCGTCCTTTGTGTTTTTTTTGTTATGCAATCAACCGAGCGTATTCACTCTTGTTTGCTTTTTTGTGTAGTTTTATTATTCCCATCTTTGACGAAAAAATATCAAAAGACAAGAAGGTTTTTTCTTCTCGTCTTTTAATTTTTTGTTGCATTAATTTAACAAATTGATTGGGTGAGATGTCAATGCTCCACCGAAAGCATCATGATTAGAAATGAATGATCTGATTTGTGTAGTGTTGAGAGCGTTGACGAGCGCAACAACAAATGGATGATTTCTGTTTTCTTCACGAACCACGATGAAATTTGTGAATTCAGCACCTTGCTCTGGTGTTTCAAACTCAATTCTGTAGTCAAGAATATTTCCTTGAACCGCCCAATTTCCATTGATGACTGACAACAATGCATCTGGTCTTGCTCCGACTAGCGCGCCCGCGGCAATGGGATAGATCTCAAAATAAGAATCCCAATGAGCGACATTGTTTGTTCTAGGAGCATTTCCGCCGACAAAAGTCACAACATTGTGATATTCCAACAGTTCCAATGCTCTTAGTCCATTTGTTGCATCCGCTGGAATAATTAGTCTTCTGTTCGCCGGAGTTGCTGTTGACGCTTGAGCAATAATTTCTTGAAGTGAATCGCTGTTTGCTCTTCCACCGGGTATGATGTTCAATGGCTCAAAGTGAGTTCCAAACACTGGAACGAGGTCTGCACCTGAATTATCGGCATTCCAATTGTCAAGAAACGGTCTGTGTTGGAAAAAGTTTGCGATAGCATCGCCATCTCTAACGACATCATTTTGAAGTTCCCAACCTTGTTCTGCGATTCGGAATCTGAATCCTTGCTCTCTCAAGATTGGTTGAACTTGACGCAAGATTATGGCATGTGGAGTGACGGATGCCGTCACGGTGTAGTCATAGCGATCGCAACCGACTAATGCAAAAGTTGTTGGCACTAAAAGTAGTGCAATTAAAATTACTGTGAGTATTCTTTTCATATTTTTTATTCTCCTTGGGATTTCTGATTAGCAGTTCCCTTTAAAATTTTTTTGATGTTGATTTTTTAATAATTTTTGAACATGGCTATTTTTTTGATTGCTTGAATTGCAAAGCCTTGCCCGACAAATAACCTATTTATCGGATTTTAAATTATCGCCCCAACAGGGGCATCGTCATCATGAAAAATTTTGAAGAATTAATTTTCATATTATTTTGCAATTTTATCTCAAAGAAACCTGCTTGTCAAGCATTTTTTCTTCGTTTTTTAATATTTTTATGATATTTTTTTATATTTGGTGCAAAAAGTAGCAAAAAAACACTATTTGACTTCCCTTTTTCTACTTTTTGTCAAGTTTTTTGTAGAGCGCTAACACTCCCATTTGAAATAATTGCGTGAACACAACTAGTATTGCTATTGCCGAAAAAAGTATGACTGCGTCATTTCCTTCGTGGCCTAGTTGTTGAGCAAGTTGTCCCAGTCCACCGCCGTTAACAAATCCCGCTACTGCCGAAAATGCAGTGATTGTGACGACTGAAACACCTAGTGATGCTATGACTGCGGGCAAACTTTCTGGAATATAGAGCTTATAGATAATTTGAAATTTTGAAGAGCCCATGCTTTTCGCAGCTTCCAACAAGCCTTTGTCGACTTCCAAGAGAGCCGTTTCGATTATTCTTGCAATGAATGGAGCAGACGCCACAACAAGTGGAACAATCATTCCTCCCACCCCAATCGCGGCTCCTGTTAAAAGTCTTGTGAATGGCATGATGAAAAACATCAACAAGAAAAATGGTATGCTTCTCAAAATATTCACGACAAGTCCTAGGATGAAATTGACAGCTTTGTTTTGAAAAATCCCGCCTTTTCTTGTTGTCACGAGAAGAATTCCCAAAGGAATTGCAATCAAATAGGAAATCAACGCTGAAAGCAAAACCATGAGAAGTGTTTGCCCAAACGCTGTCATTAAGAGTGAGAATCTTGATGGCCCGGGAATGAATGTGTAGTAGCAACAATAATTGTAGCAATAGTCAACTCCATTTTCCGCTAATTGTGATATCAGATTATACATTATAGACCACCTCCTCATGTTTTAGATTGTGGTGTCTTAAATACATTAGTGCGGCTGAATGAATTTCTTTGTCTTCTGGCAATTCGATTATCATTTGTCCATAGATTTTGCCCTCGATTGTTTTTGTGTCGGCGAACAAAATGTTGACTGGAGCTTTGATTGAGAGAATCATGTTTGAAATTACTGGTTCGGTTACTGATTCACCATCAAACACAACACGAATGCAATTTCCACTAAAAGTGACCTCAACTTGTTTGTGTGGATAAATCATTTTTCGTGCCATTTCAGATTGAGGACTTTCAAAAACATCTTTGACCGCACCAATTTCAACGAGCTTTCCTGCGTCAAGAACTGCGACAGAGTTGCAGGTTTCTTTGATAACACTCATCTCATGGGTTATGATAATGACAGTGATTCCAAATTTTTGATTGATTTCTCTGAGTAGCCTCAAGATTTCTTGAGTTGTTTCTGGGTCAAGCGCACTCGTTGGCTCATCGCAAAGAAGAACTTTTGGCTGGTTGACGATAGCGCGCGCAATTGCAACTCGTTGTTTTTGTCCGCCAGATAGTGTTGCTGGATATTCATTTGTTTTTTCAGAAAGCCCAACAAGTTCAAGCAGTTCCCGTGCCTTTGCTTTTGTTTCATCGTTTTTGTTTCTCGCAACTTCCAAAGGAAAATAAACATTTTTCAGAACTGTTTTTTGTCTGAACAAATTAAATTGTTGAAAAATCATTCCAATTCCTTGACGAATTTTTGCAAGCTCCCTCTCTTTCAACTTTGTCAAATTCCTTCCATCAAAGTCAATATCTCCACTTGTTGGTTTTTCAATCATGTTAAGGCATCGAATAAGGGTGCTTTTTCCTGCCCCTGATAGTCCGATTATGCCAAAAATTTCGCCTTGTTTAATTTCAAACGAGACATCATTGAGAACTTGTAGTGGCCCTTTTGAAGTTTTGAAAACTTTTGAAAGGTTTTTTATTGAATAAATAGTGTCCATGGCTATTCTAAGTATTTTATAATAACACCCATGATTGTGTCAAGCATATGGGCTGTCGTTTGAAAAAAAATATGGACTAAACTTGTCAAGTGTTTTCAACACTCTTGTCGATTTATGCTTAGACTAGCAATCGCCTTCAAGAGGGTCGAAGACCCTTGTCAACAGTCTTCGACTGGTTTGTCGGGTTCTGCTTGAACTAGCACTCTCCGTCAAGAGGGTCGAAGACCCTTGTCAAGCATCTTTGATGCCTTTGTTGGAGAAATTCTAGTAAAAGCACTCTCCGTCAAGATGGACGAAAGCCCTTGTTAAGTGATAAGAAAAATTTGGATAATAATCTGTGACTTGCAATCTGTCATAGTAACAGATTTGTTCGACGTGTCTTCAATCCCAAACACAACACTATCCTTGTGAGAGATCACCACTTTTATAGTTCTGGCACATGTGACTTTTTAATTGAATATTTTAAAAACCTTTGCAAAAACTGCAAAGGTTTTTAAAATATTATATGGTATGAACAGCCAAGAATAGCGCGTTCCCTGCAAAATTTAATTATTCAACTCCGCGGCTCCAATAATCGCGGCGTCGTTTCCAAGAATTGGAGTAAATATTTTGCATGGAAGACTGTCTTTTCCTCCATAGCGTTTTTCATCAACTTGTTCTTGGACAGCATTTGTCAAAGTGTCGCCCTCTTTTGCCATGCCACCACCGAGTATTACTGCTTGCGGACGGAAGACATTGACAAAGTTTGTTATGCCCTCGCTGAGGTATTTGACATAGTTGCGAAAAAGTTTTTCACTTGTCTTGTCGCCTTTTTCCATTCCGCGGAAAATAGTTCCACCATCAACTTCGTTGAGGTCGTTTTTGACAATATCCCAAAGCAAAGATTGCCTGTCGTTTATCATCTCTTTGAGAGTGTCGCGTTTTAGTGCTGATGCCGAGGAATATGCTTCAAAACAGCCATTGCGACCACATGAACAAGGCTCACCATCAACAACAATGACAGTGTGACCGCCCTCGCAACCCATGCCTTTGTAGCCTTCAAAAAGTTTGCCATCAACAACAATTCCAGCGCCTACCCCAGTTCCCAAGGTTATCATGATGACATCAGAAAAGCCTTTCCCTGCACCATATTTGACTTCGCCCAAAGCTTGAGTGTTTGCATCGTTTGAAATCGACACTTTTTTTCCATGAAGGCGTTTTGAAATATCAGACGCAAGCGGAACATTTTTGAAATACAAATTGTTCGCATAGGCAACAACACCATTCTTCGTGTCAATAATTCCCGGACAACCAACACCAACACCTGCATAGTCAATGCCTTTTGTCAGCGTGTCCACTTCTTTCGTGAGCCTGTCCAAAAAATTGTCATAGCCTTGAATCATGTTCGTTTTCAAAGCAGTCTTTTTGAGAATTTTTCCGTCCTCAACAATTCCAATCTTGGTGTTTGTTCCACCAATATCAATTCCAAGTAGTTTCATAGATTAATATTATATCTTTTTTTTTCAAAGCAGTCAAGTGTTTGCTTAAAAAAATAAACAAAACTATCTAGGATAGTTGATAAATTAATTCATATTGGTATCCTATTCAGACGACCTGTTTTTTTGGAAAATATTTAAAGAGCTTTTTTGTTTGGGCAGGCATCCGCGATCGCCTGAACGAGTGACATAAAACAATGAACGGTCCAGTCGGTAACACCCGCCCTCTACACAACCAAAAATCTTCTCAAATACTCATTTCAAAAAGGTTGTGTGAGTGGGATGTCCCAAACAATTTATTATGCTTCAATACTTTTGTTGAATTATGATTTTTTCGCATTCAGCGTCAACAGGGTCGAAGACCTTTGTCAACAGTCTTCGACTGTTCTGTCGGATTCTGCAGTATATTTGCACTCTCCGTCAAGAGGGTCGGAGACCCCTTGTCAACAGTTTTCAACTGTTCTGTCTGGTTCTGGCTTGTGTTTGCATTCAGCGTAAAAAGGGTCGAAGACCCTTGTCAACTGTTTTCAACAGTTTTGTCGGAAACTGCGTATATTTGCACTTCTCCGTCAAACGGGTCGAAGATTCTTGTCAAGTATCTTTGATACTTTTGTGAGAAATTGTTTTTATTAGAAATTCCCTAATAGAGGGGTCGAAGACCCTTGTCAAGCATCTTCAATGCCCTTGTCAACAGTCTTCGATTAGTTTGTCGGGTTCTGCAGTATATTTGCACTCTCCGTCAAGAGCATCGAGGACCCTTGTCAACAGTTTTCAACTGCTCTGTCGGATTCTGGCTTGTATTTGCATTCAGCGTCAAACGGGTCGAAGACCCTTGTCAAGGTCTTTGACGAAGTTATATCTGGATTGTTAGTCCTAGATGTGTTTAAATGAAGAAAAACTCGAATAATTTTTTTATTCGAGTTTTTTTGTTGGGTTGAGATTTTTTAGCGTCTGCCTCCGCCACTGCGTCCGCCTCCGCCGCCCCCGCCGAATCCGCCTCCGCCACTGCTGAATCCACCTGAAGAGCCACCTCCGCTTGAGGCACTTTTTTTGCCACTGCTGTTGTAACCTGTTCCACGGAAAGAGTTTCTTGTTGCACTTCTGATTCCCATTGAGATGAAACCTGCTCTCATGAATGGGTGGGCATTCATTGCTTGCCTATCTTTGAGATTGAGTCGTTTACCCATTGATTTGGTTATTCTTTTCGAGAGTCCGAAGGCTGTTGCATAGATTAGCATTTCGTTCCACTCGTTCGCATCATCAATATTTTTTTGTCCTGCTTTTGTCCAGTGCTTGATGAAGCGATAATAGCCTCCCCATCTTTCCGCCAAGTTCTCGCCCTTTTGAGTGAGATTCTCTCTGAAAAGAAAGAATTGAGCGGCGTAGAGTGAGCCGATGAAAATTGTCAATGGAGTTAGGAATGCCCAGCCATAGAACGTCATCGTGAGTGCGGCGCTAATGAGTCCGACAGCGATTGCGAGAACGATTCCGCCTGCGAGCATTAGACCTCCGAATGTTCTTTTTCTTCTGTTCATCTCATCCGCACGGTGTCCGAACTGACCTTCCCAGTTAAAAGACGTCGCGTTTTCCCAAGTTGGATTTGCAGTCGTTGCATTCGGATTCGCTCTCATAACAGGTTGAGTCTGATGAACAGATTGCGGATTGTTAGACATGTGTGTTTGATTTTGGACATTGCCATTGAATTGTCCTTGTTGGTTGTTAAATTGATGATTGAACTGATTGAAATTATTATTGGTTGCAAAGTTGTTTGCCCATGGTGCGTTTCCTGTTCTTTGCCATTGACGCAAAAATGGTGCTGGCATGTCGAAATAGCCACTTGTGAATTTCGCGGCATTTTTCGTCTCGCAAAATCCGAGTCCCATTCCGAAAGGATTGCGTGCTTGGCGCATCATGAATCTTCTTAATTGTTTGAATGTTAGTCTTCCGTTTGAGAGTCCTGCTGACATCAAAATATTAAAGCAATGCTGAGTGAATGCTGACATTGGGACAGCTGGGTTTTTGAGAATAATTCCAATGTTATTTGTTTTCCACTCTTGCATCTCGTCTATTCTGACAATATCAATGACACCTTGGTGTTGCAGTTGCATTATGATACCTGCAAATACATCGCATCTTAATCCTTGTCTTGCTCGAACTAGTTCACACGCAAGCATGACATCAAGACCTTCTGGGACTTGGTTATAGAAAATATGATATTCTTCTGGTCGGAGGACAAAGTTTTTGTAGCCCAGTCTAGAGAGGAATATTAGCAGAACTATGACAAGGACAGCAAAAACAACATCACCGATTGTGAAGATTATTCTTCTTGTTGTTCGTCCCGCATCAATTGCTTGCCAATAACTCCTGACGGCTGAATAGAAATTTTCGCTGCTTGCGAGATAATCGAATTGACTCATTCCATAAGGCATGTTTTCAAAACGGTTTGTCTCGTTTTGAACATTATCTCTCGTGAAAAGAGTTGCATTTGTTTCGTTCATTGCGGCTCTGAATACTATATTTCCCCCGCTGACATCAAAGTCATCACTGAAAGTTATTGCTCCTCTTGGAGACAAAATATCAAACTCAACGACATTTGTCGCTGTGTTGATGGTGAGACTCTCGAGTTCTTGGAAATGAGAAAACGCTTGAAAACTGTTTTCACTCAAGTTCATTTCCGATGGGAAAGTGAATCTGCCTTGATATCTTGAAAGACGATTGATTCTGTTTCC
>WQSV01000024.1 GCA_009787685.1 Bacillota bacterium | reverse complement strand
GGCAGCATGGAATGGCTCAAATTAGAAGATTTTTCGCGGACAAAATAAGAGTTGTTCCAAGAATAGGAGCAATTGATTTTAAGTTAGTTGAAAATGCTTTTTATGTTGAAGGTTGGTATAGAAATCAAACAACAATAGAAGAATTTTTCAACGCCTTCAATGGGCAGTATCTTCTCATTTCAATGGACAAAGGCATGGTGACATGGTGCGACATCGAATATCTTGTTGGGAGATTTTTATAAAAGAACCCCTCAAAACATTTGCATAAAGTTTTTTAGTGTGCTACAATAAAAGTCGCGAGTTTTCTGCTTGCGACTTTTTGCGTGTCTTTTGTGTTTTTGAGTCTGTGCAAAAATGAAAAAATCAAAGACACAAATCTGGTCTGATTGGAAAATCTGTGTATTCGTAAAATTTTTAATGCGAGTATCCCCAAAAAGACAGAAGGGTAAAAAAAAGCCCAAAACGGAGGAAAACACTATGGAACATGTTGTTTCGATGAAACAATTATTAGAGGCTGGCGTTCACTTTGGACATCCAACAAGAAAATGGAACCCAAAAATGAAACGCTATATCTACACTGCGAGAAATGATATCTATATCATCAATCTTGAAAAAACAGTGGGATTGATTGACGAAGCTTATAAATTCATTAAAAGCATCGCAGAAGAAGGAAAGAGCGTTCTTTTCGTTGGAACGAAAAAACAAGCTCAAGAAGCGATTGCTCAAGAAGCGATTAAGTGCGGTCAATACTACATCAAAAGCCGTTGGCTTGGTGGAACATTGACAAACTTTTCGACAATTCGTTCAAGAATTGAAAGAATGAACAAACTCAATCAAATGGAAAAAATGGGCGAGTTCGCTCTTCTTCCAAAGAAAGAAGTCATCAAGTTAAAAGCTGAAAGAGACAAATTGCAAGAAAACCTTGGCGGAATCAAAGATATGAGAACCCTTCCGGGAGTTCTTTTCGTTGTTGATCCGAAAAAAGAACACCTTGCAATCAAAGAAGCAAGAAGTTTGAGAATCCCAATCGTTGGAATCGTTGACACAAACTGTGATCCAGACGAAGTTGATTATGTCATTCCGGGAAATGACGATGCTATTCGTGCGGTTAAACTAATTGCTGGAGCAATGGCAGACGCTGTTATTGAAGCAAGAGAAGGCGCTGACGCAGTTGCAAGAATCCGTGAAGCGGAAGGCAGAACAGTTGAGAAAGAGCCTGTCGCTCCAAAAATGGAAGCAATTGCAATTGAAGAGCCAGTCACAATGGAAGAAGCAATCAAATAGAAATTGAATATAAAATATTTAATATTGAATGGCGAAGGTGAATTATTTTTAACAACACATATTCCATACAAAATATTCACTAAAAACCAATTAAACACAGTAATGCAACTATCACAGATTTGCATTAAAGGAGAACACACTATGAGTTTCACAGCAAAAGATGTCGCACTGCTTCGAGAAAAAACAGGCGCTGGCATGATGGATTGTAAAAAAGCATTAACAGAAGTTAATGGAGACATGAAAAAAGCAGAAGAGTTCCTTCGCGAGCAAGGTGTTGCTGTTGCCGCAAAAAAAGCATCAAGAGTCGCGTCAGAAGGTGCGGTCTGGGCATCGGTCGCAAAAGATGGAAAAGCAGGAGCGCTAGTTGAAATCAACTGTGAAAGCGACTTTGTTGCAAAATCACCAGACTTCCAAGAGCTATGTTCTGAAATTGCAGATATCGTGTCTGCAAGCAACCCAAAAGACAATGATGCATTGCTTTCATTAAAAGGCAAGTCAAAATTAACTGTTCAAGAACTGCTAAACACTGCAACTGCAAAAATTGGTGAAAAAATGTCACTAAGACACTTTGTTCGCTATGAATCAAAAGGTTACATCGGTTCCTATATTCACCTTGGTGGAAAAATTGGTATTTTGGTTGAGTATGAAACGAACAAAGACCTTAGCAAAAACAAAGAATTCACGGCTCTTGCAAACGACATAGCAATGCATATCGCAGCATTCAACCCTCAATATGTTGATTCAACTTCAATTCCAAAAGAGTTTGAAGCAAGTGAATTGGAAATATTGAGAAACCAAGCGATGAACGATCCGAAAAGCCAAGGAAAACCAGAACAAGTTATTGAAGGAATGGTTAAAGGTCGCTACAAAAAGCAACTTGCTGAAATCTGCCTAGTCGAACAGCCATTCGTTCGTGGCATGACTGAATCAGTTTCAGTAGTCCTTGACAAAATTGCAAAAGCAGAAAAAGCGGAAATCAAAATTATTCGCTTTGAGCGCCTTGTTATGGGTGAAGGTCTTGAGAAAAAGACTGACAATCTAGCAGAAGAAGTTGCAAAACTTTCAAAATAATTGTCGTTGCAACCAAAATCAAAAAACAAACAAAAAGGAGACTCGTCAAAAAGAGTCTCCTTTTTCAAACAAAAGTGACGAAGTCGAAAAAAAACTGTCATTAAAACAGTTGCATTTTTTTTGATGTTGTGTTAGACTGTAGTTACTCATGGAGTTTACTACGGCGCTGATAAATGTGGCAATCTTAATCGCTCTTGCCATACCGGGATTTTTACTGTTCAAATTCAAGATGTTTGGCGAAAACGCTGCCAAAACATTGACAGTTTTGTGTTTGTATGTCGCAACCCCGATTTTGATTTTTTCAAATTTCGTTGGCGACATTGAGCCAACACCACAACTGTTGATCAACATGGCAATCATGTTTGGACTTGCGATTGTCACTCTCGTTGGAACATTCTTTATTGCAAAATTGGTTTTTATCAAGTTTGCCGATTCAACAAGAAAAAGAATTGGAAAGGTTTGTGCAGTCATGCCATCAAGCACATTTTTAGGAATCCCGTTCATTGACGCACTTTTTCCCGGGCGACCAGAAGCGATTATCTACACAACCGCGTTTATAATAGCTTTTAACCTGCTTTGCTGGACTCTTGTTGTTTTCACTATAACAGGCGACAAAAAATATATCTCAATCAAAAAAGCATTTCTCAACCCTCCGCTCATTGCAGTCTTGGTCGCAATGCCGTTGTTTTTGGTCAAAGTTTTTGTGCCAGAAGTGAGTGTTGCGCTTGATGGTAATTTTGTTTGGGAAAGGTTTATGTGGGGAGTGAGTTCTCTTGGAAGAATGGCAACACCTCTTGCGCTGACAGTCCTCGGCATAAATCTTGCAAGAATCAAATTCAAAGAACTTTTCAACGATATCCTTGTCTATATTTCGGCTGGAATAAAACTTCTCATTGCTCCATTTTTTGCTCTTGCGGTTGCATTGTTACTAAGAGTAATGTATCCTTCACTTGATCCGCTTGTCATTGCAGTGTTCTACATTATTTGTGCGATGCCAGCAGCAATAACAATGACAGCTTTGAGTGAAAGGTTTTCCGATGACGGAACAGCCGCTGCGAAAAATGTTCTTTTGTCCGCAATTATTTGCATCGTCACAGTCCCATTGCTTCTCTTGATGTTAAATGTTGTCGTCCCCGACTTATTCGTTGAATATTGTTGCAACTATTATCCCTATTGCTACTATTGTGAATAACAAAAAGTGCAAACGCTTTCAAAGCGTTTGCACTTTTTTAAAATTCAGAAAACAAAAACAATCGCTTCTTTATCTCACGATTATTTCTTTATTCTTTGTCAAACAACTTTCGATTATATAGCACCGCTTTATCTTCGGGTTTACACTTTCCAGCAAGGTTGTTGTAGTATTTTGCTTTATCGTGTTTTCTCAATTTTTTGTAAATCTGAGCAAGCTGAATTGACGGAATATAGCATTCATATTCTTTTCGAACAAAAAGGCTGTGATTTTTTGTGTCGCATTTTAATGCAGACTCATACCAAAATATCGCAGCGACAAAATCATGCTGGTCATAAAAATGATGTGCGATTCGGCAAAGTGTTTCTGATTTGGGGGCGGAAAAAGTGAGGGAATGAAAAAGAGCGGAGAGTGCGTTTTCATTGTCCATTAATTTTTTGTAGCAACTTGAAATATCAAGACAAGCCGAGATTTTGTGTTCAATCCAAGCAGTTGGTTCAGACAAAAAATTGCGATATACCATGATTGCGGATTTATATTTCTTTGCGTGCATCAGCTCCCGAGCATAAAAAAACTGAAGACGAGGAGTGAGTTTTCCAGACGCATTTTTGTAGTTCTCAAAAAGTCTTAAGTGCTTCCCATTTTTTTTATTCGCACTTTTTCGGTGAGTTATCGCCGCATTCGAGTGAATGATTCTTCCAAACGGTTCAATGCATTCATGAATCGGTTCAATAAATTTTGCTTTTTTGCAATTCCGAATTATCCTCTCTCGATAATATGAAAAAGTTGGATTTCCAATCGCATCAAATCGAGTGTGGTATTTTAAATAGACCATGTCAATTTTTTCACCCAAAGTTTTTTTCAATTTCAAAAGTTCGTTTAAATCATTTTTTTCAACAATATCATCTGCATCAAGCCAAAAAATGTAATCGCAAGTTGCTTTTGAAATCGAAAAATTTCTTGCAATCGAAAAATCATCTTTCCAAGCGAAACTGAAAATTTTATCGGTGAAAAGTGAAGCGATATCTTTTGTTTTGTCGCTAGAGCCCGTGTCGACAATAATGATTTCGTCAACAAACTCTCGGCAAGACTCCAAACACTTTGCCAAATTATTCTCTTCATTTTTCACAACCATGCATAGACTAATTGTTGCCATATCTCATTATATGATGTCATAGCAAAAGTAGTTCTTTTTGAAAAATAGTTCTTTGTTTTTCTAAAGATGTCTGATTTGATTGGCGGGAAAGGGGAATAAGGCACAAATCGACAAAACAGTCGAAGACTGTTGACTAGTTTTGTCGAAAGCGTTATTTTGAATGTAGAGTGTGAATAAAATTTGTTTGATGGAATTCTACACAGAAAACACACAAAATGTCATCCACGCACTAAGCAGTGACTCAAAACGTGGGCTAGACAGTGCAAAAGTCACCGAATCAATAAAAAAATATGGTAAAAATGTTTTGAAGCGAAAAAAGCCCAAGAGCATATTTTTCAGAATATACAAAGCTGCGACTGAGCCAATGATGATTATTCTCCTCATAGCTCTGGGTATCACATTCGCAGTTCAAATCATAAACGTGACACGTGGACACGGTTTTGAGTTTGTTGAGGTTGCTGGGATTTTCGCAGCGATTGTTTTGAGTGTTGGAATAACCATTTTCATGGAAGGGCGGCAAGCAAAGAGTTTTGAAACTCTTCGAAAAATGACAGACAATGTCTTGGTTCAAGTTGTTAGAAGTGGGATAGTCAAAAAAATACCCATGAATGAAGTTGTCGTTGGCGACATCATCAAAATTGAAAGTGGAGATAAAATTGTTGTCGATGCAAGATTAATTTCTTCAGTTTCGCTCAGCATCAATGAAAGTTCTTTGACAGGAGAGAGCCTTCCAATAAAAAAAGATGCCGACTTTATTGGTTCACCTAATTTGCCTCTTGCGGAAAGAAAAAACATGGTCTACAGTGGAACTTTCGTTTTTGAAGGGATTGCAGACGCAATAGTCACAAATGTTGGTGACTCAACCCAAATGGGTCAAATAGCACAAGAGCTTGGCGAAGTTGAAAAGGAAATGACTCCACTTCAGCAAAAACTCGACAAACTTGGGAAAGTCGTCGCAATCGGTGGTGCGATCGCCGCATCAGTTGTGTTCTTGGTGCAACTAATTCGTCTTTTTGCAACTGGTGGATTTTCTTTTGATTCAGTCCAAGAAATATTCATAACAAGTATTGTCTTGATTGTAGCATCAGTGCCAGAAGGTTTGCCGACAATAGTTGCAATATCCCTTGCGCTCAACGTCATCAAAATGGCGAAACAAAGAGCGCTTGTCAAGAAAATGGTCGCGTGTGAAACGGTCGGTTCAATCAGTGTCATTTGTTCTGACAAAACGGGAACGCTCACAAAAAATGAAATGACGGTCTCCAATTTCTACACTCCAAAGGGCATGGTGGAAGCCAAAGACTTGTCATGTCCGTTCGTGAAAAGTAATATAGCAATTAATTCAACCGCAAATCTAGGCATTGGAAGTGGTGGCAAGTTTAATTTTATTGGAAATGCAACAGAATGTGCTATGCTCGTTGCCCATGAACAAGTCAGCAATATTGCCTATAACACTATTCGTGAAAATGCAAAAATCATTCATGTTTATCCATTTTCGTCCAACAAAAAAAGAATGTCAACAATCAAACAAGAAACAGACAATTCATTTACTATTTTCTCAAAAGGAGCGCCTGAAATAATCCTTGACCTTTGCGAAATTTCTGGGCACCAAAAACAAAAACTACTCTCAGCGATTGAATATTATCAAAACAAAGCAAAAAGAGTCATCGCCTTTGCTCATGGAAAAGTCCAGAAAACAAACTTTGAAAACAACAGGGCAAGTGTTGAAAAAGGACTAGTATTCGATGGTTTCGCTGTCATTTCCGATCCAATTCGAGACGATGTCTATGATGCGGTTGGCAAATGTCGTGGAGCAGGAGTGGAGGTCAAAATATTGACGGGCGACAACATTCTGACTGCTCGTGCAATTGCTTACGAACTTGGGATTATTAAAAGCGATGATGAAGTTTATCATGCGAGTGCGATTGAAAACATGTCAGATGCAGCGCTTGAAAAAAATCTCCACAAAATAAAGGTCGTTGCAAGAAGCACTCCTTTAACAAAGCTAAGGATTGTCAAAGCTCTTAAAAGAATTGGAGAAGTTGTTGCCGTCACAGGAGATGGAATTAATGATGCGCCAGCCCTAAAAAGTGCCGACGTTGGCATAGCAATGGGGATTGCTGGCACGGAAGTTTCAAAAGAAGCATCTGACATAGTCCTCCTTGATGACAGCTTTTCAACAATCGTCACGTCTGTGAAATGGGGAAGAGGTATTCATGAAAATTTCCAGCGCTTCATGATGTTTCAACTGACAGTAAATCTCTCTGCAGTTTTGGTGACGGTAATATTTATTTTGCTTGGAAGAAGTGCGCCATTTAATGCGCTTCAGCTTCTTTGGTTGAATCTTATCATGGACGGTCCTCCTGCCTTGACATTAGGGCTTGAGCCAATAAAAGACGATCTCTTGAGAAGAAAGCCTCAATCAAGAAAAAACAGCATAATAACAAAAACAATGCTCACGCGAATAATTATAAATGGGTTATTCATAACACTTCTAATAGTTTTGCAAGCACTAACTGGATTTTTGGGGATTGATGGAGAAAGGGAAAGAACATTCCTCTTCACTGCTTTTGTCGTTTTGCAGCTAATGAACGCACTCAATGCAAGAGAGCTCGGTGAAACAAGCATATTTAAGCATTTTGCAAAAAACAAAATTCTTCTTCTAGTTCTCACATGCACCCTCGCCCTGCAGGTCATTATCACTCAATTCGGGGCTCCCGTATTCGGAACAGTCCCGCTCATTTTCACCGACTGGATCAAAATAATACTAATCGGTGTCAGCATTATCGCATTCAATGAACTTTACAAATTTATTTGGAGGCTAAAAATTTCTAAAAAAGCGTTTTAAAAAAGTAGTGAACATCGTCCTCGGCATCCCGAATAATAAAAAAATAAAAAAATTTATGTGTTAAAACGCTTGCAAAAGTTTTTCAAGTGTGGTAGAATTGGTAATGTTGCGTGAAAACTAGGCAACAAAAGACAAAAGGAAAGAAAACAAAATGAGAAATGTATTAATCGATGCAATCGAAAAAGAATATATGAAAACAGAAGTGCCAGCATTTGATGTTGGTGATGTTGTTAAAGTGTTCGTTAAAGTTGTTGAGGGAACAAGAGAGCGTCTTCAAGCATTTGAAGGAACAGTAATCGCAAAGAAAAATGGCGGAGTGAGAGAAAGCTTCACAGTTCGTCGTGTTTCATATGGAGTTGGAATCGAGCGTTCATTTGCTATCCACTCTCCAAGAATCGACAGAGTTGAAGTTATCAAAAAAGGTAAAGTTCGCAGAGCTAAACTTTATTATCTTAGAAACCTCACTGGAAAAGCCGCAAAAATCAAAGAAGACCTTTCTTCAAAAACTGCAAAAGCTCCAAAAGCAAAAGCAGAATAAGTTTGGTATGTCAAAAATCATCAAACAATCAAAAAGCGCTGACTTCAAGCATGAGTCAGCGCTTTTTTAATGATATCAAATTTATACGGACATATTATAAAGCACGCCTAGAGCGAAGTTGGCAAAAAGCAGATAGTTTAGAATCTGCTTTTTGACACAAAAAAATGGAGGTGTGTATTTGCCCAGAATGAAGAATCAAGTGTCACCATTAAAAAAACAACTCTAGGGGAGGAGTCCTTGACATTCCGCAATGTATTCAAAACGTCCGTTATTAAAACTTCTATTCTAACGTTCAATTGTCATCTTTATAAGCAATATCTTAGTTTTGAACACTTCAACAATTATTGTGTGTTGCGAGCTGTGCATTAAGCATTGAAAAAGGATAGTGATTTTGAACACTACCCTTTAAAAAACTTATCTTTTTAAAAATGCATCTGTTGTTTGTTCGGTTCTAACATGTCTTGCAAAAAATCCTTCAATGTCCTTAACTTGATTTGAATCTTTTCTTGCCGACATCGCGCATTCAATCATATATTTCATTGCCTTTGCATTTTGGAAGAAAACTCCGAGTCCATGGGCATAGACAACTGTCAAGAAGTTTTCAATCGCAGTGTCAAGTCCCTCAACACTCGCTCTGACTTGTGGTGAAAGATTTTCAATTTGCTCAACTGAGCCAGTCCAGAAACTAATTTGACCAAGTCTTTTGTCGCGAATTCTTCTGATATCGCTTGTTGAAGATTCAATGTTTTTGAATTCTTTTGCAATCGGCTCAAAGTTAATTCTTGATGTTTTTCTTTTGTCGTTTCTTTCAAGCGCAACAAAAAAAATGTGAGTGAATCCCAAAACAGGGAAGAAAATGATTGCAAGAACAGCACTACGATATGGTTTTTGCAAATTCGAATTAGAAACAAACATAATGAAATAATACAGTGTTTGAATCCAAAACAGAGTCGCAATCCCAAGCATAATCAAAACGTGCCAAACGAAGACCGACGGAAGAAATGGAATTTGACAGGGGAATGCAATGATGACAATCGCAAGGGCAGTTGCAAAAATGCTCGCAAGCAAATGCACAATCAGTCCGAATATTCTTCCTCCTGCGCGCCTTTTAAAGCGTGTGTTCATCTTGTGACTTTCAAATAATATTGAATGGTCAAAGTTGTTCATAAATATTTTTTCTCCTGCTTTTCTCTACTCTTTTCTTGGAGTGGATATTCATTATAACATCTTGCAGAAAAAAAGTCAATTGAAAATTTGTAAACCTTTTGTAAAACTTTATGAATGAAGGATATAGTGTTGGGAATAGTAAATAGGAAATATTAACTTAATTTTGTCAATGCTTATTCTCCAATCTTCATGTTTCATGCTCCAAATTAATCTTCTCGTAGCTTCACTGCTCTTGATGCAACTCTTCGGTTTTCATCTGATATCGCAGCATAATGTTTCTTTGTTGTGTTGATGTCTTTGTGCCCTAAAACATCGGCAACAACATAAATATCTCGCGTCTCATTGTAGAGCGTTGTGCCATAGGTTGAGCGCAATTTGTGGGGAGTTATTTTTTTAAGAGGGGAGATGAGTGATGTGAATTTTTTGACGAGTATTTGAGTTGCACGAACACTAATTCTTGAGTTCTGAAGCGATATAAAAAGAGCGCCTTCTTTGATGCCCTTTTCCTCAAGCCTCTTGTTTCGCCACTCTAAATAGACTTCAAGCGCTCCTAGAACCTCGTCAGAGAAATAAAGTATGCTTTTGCCCCCGCCCTTTCTTGTCACACTAAAACTGTTTGTTGCAAGAAACAAATCGTTTTTGTCAAGCCCAACAAGTTCAGAAATACGAATGCCTGTCCCCAAAAAAAGAGTCAAAATCGCAACATCACGAATCTTCGTGTTTTCAACATATTTGTTTTGTCGCTCTCCAAAATTTGTGCCACTTTCAACACTGTCAAGAAGTTTCACAATTTCGTCAATTTCAAGCTTGATGATTGGTTTTTCCTTTGCTCTCGCCATTTCAATTTTGCTTGAAACGTCTTTGGAGAGTCTTCCGCGCTTGAAAAAGTATTTGAAAAATGAACGAATCGTGCTGAGTTTTCTCAATTTCGCACTCTTTTCACATTTCAATTTTTTGCCATCAAGAACATAGGACGAGAGATATTCCATGAATAATTCAATATCAAAAACTTCAATTTGCTCAATGTCGTGAATGGTTATTTCATCAATTTTGAGAGAGCGAAATTTCTTTTTTGTGAGGTAGTCAAAAAATATTTTCAAGTCAACTGCATAGCCGAGTCTTGTTAATGTCGAAGTTCGAAGAGAGATTCCAACAAAAAATTCTTCAACAAAAGGAGGGAGGTTCTCTAAAATCTCCCGAGTTTTTTCAATATTAACTTCGTCTCTATTAGAAAAAAAATCCATTTTCTTGAATGCTTAGCAGTGAGGTGAAAGCATTTTTGCTTCACACAATATTTGCTTAAATATATTATACAATTTTTTATAACACAAAGTCAACTAGTTTCATAATATGAACTATGGAAGTTTTTGTGGTTGAAACTCTTGATAAAAGAGGGGAATACTTGAGACGGCTTTTGAAAGACGAAGGCTTAAATGTCGCTGCACTAGAAGAGTTTGAGGGCAGTGAGTCTGCTGTTTTTTTGTTCAGTTTCAAAAGAATGATAGACAAAAAAATCGCAGAAAGAGTGCCGCCATTCAGCACTGTTTTTTGCTTGAAAATTGACAACGAAGCAAAAGACATTTTGAAAAAGAAAAATATCAAAACGGTCAACTACTTTGACGACGAACTTCTCGTTGTCAAAAATGCTTATTTAACGGCAGAGGGAGCGCTTGCGGAAGTCATTCTTCAAACAGACAAATCGTTGGCTGGAATGAATGTTTTGATTCTGGGAAGCGGTCGCGTTGCAAAAGCATGTGCAAAAGTGTTTAAAGACATGTCTGCATTCGTCATAATCGCAGCACGAGAAAGAAAAAACATGACAGCAATACTTTTCGACAAAACGCTCCCATTAAAAAACATGGCGTCTCATTTTGACGAAGTTGATGTTATTATTAACACAATTCCAGCACTAGTCATGCCACACAAAGTTTTGAAAAAAGTCAAAAAATCAACATTCATTCTTGATCTTGCTTCTGCCCCGGGAGGACTTGACTATGATTCAGCGCAAAAATTATTTCTCAAAACAAAATTATATCTTGGCATTCCAAGTATTGTCGCACCCTATAGTGCCGCAAACGAAGTGAAGAAAAGCATATTAAGGAGAATATAAAAAAAATGGAAAACGATAATCAAAAACTAAAAAACTTGAAAATAGGTTTTTGTCTAACGGGGTCATATTGCACATTTCTTGATGCAATTGATGCGATGGGAAAACTTGCAAAAGAAAATGAAGTGTTCCCAATTTTTTCAAACAATGTTGCTTCAACAAGCACTCGATTCTATGGAGTCAAAGAACTCTATGAAGACACAGAAAAAATAACAAGAAAAAAGCCAGTTGACACAATAGTAGGCGCAGAACAGTTTGGGCCAATGAAGAAATTGGATGTTTTGTTAATGAAAGTGGTCCGAAGTTTAAATTAAAAAAATATTTCAAATTGTGTGATGAAAAATTATATTTTTAGTTGAAGTGTTTTTTGCTTGACAAAGCCAGATATTCCGTCTAATATAAAGTTATAATTTAAATTAGACGGAGATAATTTTTATGAAATTTTACAATAGACACATTAGTCAAGTTATCAAAAGACAAGAAAAAAGAAAGCCTGCACTTATTGTAACAGGACCTAGGCAAGTTGGAAAGACAACAATTTTGAAGCACATTGTTGGCGAGAGTGCGAGATATGTTACTCTTGATGACCCTATATTGAGAGTGAATGCTGAAGATAATGCTACAGCCTTTATTGCGGAAAATAAGCCACCTATTATTATTGATGAGATTCAAAAATGTCCTCAGATATTTGATTATATCAAGATGAAAGTTGATGAAGATTTGATGAGTGGGCAATACTATTTAACGGGTTCGCATAGTTTTGAGCTTATGCGTGGGGTCACTGAGAGCCTTGCGGGTCGTGCGGGTATTATTAAGATGTTGGGACTGTCGTTAAGAGAATTATCTCAAGTGGGTTATTCGGTGCCATTTTTGCCAACAAAAACTCATATTGATGAGATGAGCAATGGGCGACAGAAGAAGCGTTATGATGAATTGACCAAAATCGTCCATGCAGGGTCGTTCCCTGAAATCCATAAGACGGAATCTGATTTGAAAGATTGGAAAGATTATTATTCATCGTATGTGCAGTCGTATCTTGAAAAGGATGTGAGAGAAATTATCAAGGCTGAAAATATGAGTGCATTTATAAAATTTATAAAAGGTGTTGCATCGTTGAGTGGAGAGCAATTAAACACAACATTGCTTGCAGAAATTTGTGGAAAAAGCGTTCCAACTGTTAGTAGTTGGTTGTCTGTCTTGGAAATGAGCGGTCATATTTATTTGTTGCAACCATATGCGAACAATCAGAATAAGCGTCTTAGTAAATCTCCAAAGCTATATTTGTTGGATACGGGGTTATTATGTTATCTTAGTGGTTGGAATACTCCTGAGCAGTTGACAAGTGGTGCAAGGTGGGGGCATATTTTTGAAACCTATGTAGTTTCGGAAATTTTAAAAAGCTATTATAATGATGGAGAGATTTATCCACCACTATTTTATTATAGGGATAAGGATAAAATTGAGATTGATATAATTATTGAAGATAACAAAACTTTGTATCCCATTGAAATAAAAACAACAACATCTCCAAGCAAGGCAATGATAAAAAACTTTTCTGTTCTTGATCGTATCCACGATAGAAAAAGAG